>CAYRJS010000024.1:12343-17583 GCA_964424535.1 uncultured Aquimonas sp. | reverse complement strand
CCAAGCGAATCAAGCGTCTGGGTGAAAGCTCGCAGGAAATTGGCTCGATCGTGGAACTGATCAACGACATCGCCGAGCAGACCAACATTCTGGCCCTGAACGCCGCCATTCAGGCCGCCTCGGCCGGTGAGGCTGGTCGCGGGTTCGCGGTCGTGGCCGACGAAGTGCAGCGACTGGCCGAACGTTCCGCCAACGCCACCAAGCGAATTGAAACCCTGGTGCAGACGATTCAGGCCGATACCAACGAAGCGGTGTCTTCGATGGAACAGACCACCGCCGAGGTGGTCGCCGGTGCCCGCCTGGCCGAGGACGCCGGTCTGGCTCTGGGCGAGATCGAAAAGGTGTCGAACGACCTGGCCGACTTGATTCAGAACATTTCCGAGGCTGCCCGTCAGCAGTCGGCGGCGGCCACCAACATCTCGGCCACGATGAACGTGATTCAGGAAATCACCACGCAGACCTCGGTCGGTGCCAGCCAGACCGCCGAATCGATCGGCAACCTGGCCCAGTTGGCGGCCGACTTGCGGCGTTCGGTGGCCGACTTCAAGTTGCCGGGCTGAGGTAGAACAGGGGGAGCTTGGACGAGGGCATGGTTACACTTGCGACAGCGGAAATGGTGTTCGACGCGCGACATCTGGACGATATCCAGTTCGAGCGTTGGGCGCGCTTGCTGGAGGCCCGCACCGGCGTCATCGTGCCGCCCGAACGCAAGCCCTTCCTGGAGACGGGCCTGCGTCGGCGCATGCGCGAAATCGGCCTGAACCGATTCGATGCCTATTACGACGAATTGCAGGCCGGAGCCCGTGGCGCCATCGAATGGGCTTCACTGGTCGATCATCTCACCGTGCACGAAACGCATTTTTTTCGGCATTTGCCCTCGATCGACCTGATTCGCCAGGAATGGCTGCCTGGATGGTTGGAGCGAACCCCGCCGGAAACCTCCCTGCATGCGCTTTCGGTTGGCTGCGCCACGGGCGAAGAGGCCTATACGCTGGCTTTGATGCTGAACGTGGAACTGGGCCGGGTCCGGCCCGGGCGACGTTTCGGAATCACGGCCACGGACGTGAGCCAGGCGGCCCTGACGTTGGCGCGTACGGCCCAATACCCGGTGCAACGACTGGCGGAAATTCCTCCAGCCTATCGTGACGGGGTGGAGACCCTGGCCGATGGGGACCACTTCCGCATCCGGGAATCACTGCGCAAGCGCGTGGGTTTTGCCTGCGTCAACCTGTTGCACGCCTCGCGTGCGCCCTTGCGCAAATTGGACATCATCTATTGCCAGAACGTATTGATCTACTTTGCGCGCGAGCGACGGGGCGAGCTGCTGGATGCGCTCGTCGACTTGCTTCAACCCGGAGGCCTGCTCGTGCTTGGTCCGGGTGAGGCGCCAGGTTGGGATCATCCGCGAATGCGCCGGATTGGCGGTTCGCAAACCCTGGCTTTCCTTCGGAACACCTAAAGAGACCCGGGTATGAGGCCGCAAGACGATATCGACTACACCACTCTGGCCTGGGTCAAGGGCGAACTCGACGAGACCCTGAAACAGGCTCGACAGGCGCTCGAGGCTTACGTCGAGGATTTTTCCGATGCCAGCCAGATCCGCTTCTGTGCCACTTACCTGCACCAGGTGCAGGGCACCTTGCGGATGGTCGAGCTGTACGCTGCGGCCATGGTGGCCGAGGAAATGGAGCACTTGGCCACTGCCTTGCTGGAAGGCTCTTCGGTCAGTGATCGTGATGAGGCCTGTGCGGTCCTGATCCGCGGCATCATGCAGTTGCCCGATTATCTGGAGCGATTGCAGACCGGCCACCGTGACGTTCCGATCGTTTTGCTGCCCCTGCTCAATGACTTGCGTGCTGCACGCGGTGAGCATGGTCTGTCCGAAATTGCCCTGTTTGCCCCCGATCTGGGGCAGGAATTGCCGGCCAGTGCCAGCGGACCGGCACAACCACTACAGGACGCCGAACTGAGCCGGCGTGCCGAACAGTTGCGCAGCCAGTTCCAGATGGCCTTGCTCAAGTGGTTCCGCAATATTGATGTCGATACCACGTTGAATTACCTGGCCGAGGCCTGCGATCGGCTGATCGCGATTACCTCGGAAATCGAGGCTCGGCGCCTGTTCTGGGTTACGGCCGGGGTCCTGGAAGCCCTGCGGGCCAAGGCCTTCGAGCCCAGCAAGGAACTCAAGCAGAGCGTGGGCAAGGTCGAGCGCGAGATCAAGCGCCTGGTGGATTCCGGCGAGCGCAGTTTCCGTGAAGATCCACCCCATGAGCTGACGCGCAATCTGCTGTATTTCGTGGCCTACGCCCCGACCGAGCATGGTCGTATCGGCGAGTTGCGTGAAGTCTTTCGCCTGGGTGCCTTGTTGCCCAGTCAAGATGAAGTCGAACACGCACGCGGCAGCCTGAGCGGACATAACCGGACCTTGCTGGATACCGTCTCACGGGCCATCAAGGACGATCTGATGCGGGTCAAGGATGCCCTTGATCTGCATCTGCGCAACCCGGACGCCGAAGCGGCCGAGCTTGCCAGCCAGGTCGAAGTTCTGGTGCGGGTGGCCGATACCCTGGGCATGTTGGGGCTGGGCGTGGCCCAGCGTGTGGTGCAGGAGCAGGGTGAGGCGATCCAGGGCGTGGTCGATGGTTCACGTTCTGCCGACGAAGCCACCTTGCTCGATATCGCCGGTGCCTTGTTGTACGTGGAAGCCTCTCTGGACGAACAAGTCCAGCATCTGGGCGCGACAGGGGGCGGTTCTGCAGCCAGTACAGCGGCTCCCGCCAGCGAAACCCGGCGCGTGATGCAGGCCCTGATGAAGGAGGCGCAGGTCAACTTCACCAAGGCCAAGCAATGCTATGTTGCCTATATCGAATCAAGTTGGGATGCCGATCAGCTCAAGGACGCGCCTGAACTTCTGGAGCAGGTGGCCGGCGCCTTGCGCATCATCGAGCTGACGGAAGCGGCCGACTATCTGCAAGCCATTGGCCGCTTTACCGAACGCGAGCTGCTGGCCCAGCGCCGGGTTCCGGATGTGGTGCAGATGGAGTCCCTGGCCGACGCCTTGGCCAGCGTCGAATACTTTCTCGAAGCCCAGGCCGAACAGCGGCCCGGTCGCGATCGCATCCTGCATACGGCTCGGGCTGGACTGGAGAAACTGGGCTATTGGCCCCTGCCCAGTGAAGCGGTCATCGAAACCGCTGTCGAGCCGGAACACGTGGTCGTGGACGAGCCGACGGAAACCATCGCGGCGATCGAACCTGCGGCCGAGTCGATCCCGGACGTGGTTACCGACATGTTGGCCGAGGCGGCAGCGACACCTCTCGAGGAACCCGCCGAACCGACATCGCCACAGATCCCCGTTACCGACGAGGTCGAGCCTGCGGCGGTGATTGCCCCTGCAATCGAACCGACGGCACCGGAGGCGATGCCGGAAGTGGAGCAGGAGACCGGCCCCATCGTGGGCGGTTTCGAGGCGGCATCCGAGGAAATCGACGAGGAGATTCGCGAAGTCTTCGTCGAGGAAGTCGAGGAAGAAATCGGCAACCTCTCAGAATTGCTGCCTGGTTGGCTCGGCAATCCCGGCGATCTGGATCAGCTCAAGTCGATCCGGCGCGTATTTCATACCCTCAAGGGCAGTGGCCGCCTGGTTGGCGCACTGACCTTGGGCGAATTCAGCTGGAAGATCGAGAACATGCTCAATCGCGTGCTCGATCACACCATCCAGCCGACCCAGGCAGTGACCGTCCTGGTCAGCAGTGCTTGCGAAGTTCTTCCTGAACTTCTGGATGCGTTGAAAGGCGTGCGCAGCGTGCACACCGATCTTGAAGCGATGAAGGACGTAGCCGATCGGGTTGCCGCTGGCGAGCAGGCCGTGTATGTGCCGGCCGCAATCGCGGAACCCGAAGTCGCGGTCGAGGCAGAATTGCCCGTCGAGGACGTGGAAACAGTGGCGCAAGCCCCTGTATCCGAAGCCGAAGAGCTGGAAGTGATCGCAGAGGCTGTTGCCGAACCTGGCGAGGAAGCATCGGAGTTGACCGTAGCCGCCGGGGACGCGCCCGAGGTTGCCGAAGCCATCGACGATGCGCGTGTCGAAGTGGCCGCCATCGATGCGGTCCTGTTCGACATCCTCAAACCCGAAGTCTCGTCCCATCTGGATACCGTGGACGCCTATCTGGCTTCCGGTCAGCAGCAACCGGTGAACGATGTCGTCATCCGTGCCGTGCACACCATGAATGGCGCTTTCGCAATGACCGAAGTGCCCTTGGTCACCGAACTGACGTCACCCCTGGAAAATTATCTCAAGCGCGTGGCCGCAGATTCGGGCGTGCCCAGTTCGGCTGGTTTTGCAGCTCTGGGTGATGCCGTACTGGCCTTGCGCCAGGTTCTGGTCGAACTCGATCAACCGGCACCACGCCTGACACCGTTGTCGGATCTGGCCGCACGTGTCATCGCCGAACGCGACCTCTTGCCGGAGGCCCTGGGCCCGACGGTGCCGACCCACCTGCCGACCGAGACCCTCTCGATTACTCCGGAATTGACGACAGCGGTTTCCTTGACGGAAACCGAGACGGTTCCGGAGGTTGAGGAAATCGCTGCAGAATCGACGCAGCCGGAGCTGGTTGATGAAGTCGAACCCGAGCAGGTGGTGGAGACACCTGATCTGGAAGCTGTGGAGACGGAAGACCTGAGCCTGATCGGCGCCGACATGGCCGCCCTGGTGGCTGAGGCCGACGCCATGCTGGCCGCGGAAGAACACGCAGACGAGTCCGCATCGACACCGGATGAAACCGGGATTGATATGCCGGAACTCAGTGTTGATGAAACACCGGTCGAAGCGGAAACGGCGCAGTGGACCACGCCAACGGAAGACGTTGCCGTTGACTGGATATCCCTGCCGGAAGATGTCGAACTGTCCAGTCTCGAAGTGGATATGCAAATTCCGGCGCTGGAAGTCGAAGAGCACGAACTGCCGCCGACCGAAGACGTGCCCGAATTGACGGTGCCGGAAGTTGAAGAGGTTCTGGCCGCCGCAACCGACGAACCGGTGCCGGAGACCTCGGCGGCGGATGATGTCGATGCCTTGATTCGCGATTGGCTCACCAGCGAAACCGCTGCGCCGGAGACGGAAGAAATCGAAATCACCTCCCTGGCCGGAGATGACACCGCCGTAACCCAGGCTGATCTTGCCAATGAAAGCACAGGCACGGTTCTGGCCGATACTTTCTTTGAGTCCCTGATAGACG
>CAYRJS010000024.1:9807-12243 GCA_964424535.1 uncultured Aquimonas sp. | reverse complement strand
AAGCCGAGACCGAAGCCGAGACCGAAGCCGAGACCGAAGCCGAGACCGAAGCCGAGACCGAAGCCGAAGCCGAAGCCGAAGCCGAAGCCGAAGCCGAAGCCGAAGCCGAAGCCGAAACAGGGGTCGAGGCCGTCCGGCGGACCTTGCTGGCAGCCTGGTTTACCGCCGGACTGGATGCCGCCGATCCGGATCCTGACAAGGCACTCAGCCTCCCGGACATGGATGAAGAGCTGCTCGATATCTTTGTCGAGGAAGCCACCGACATCCTGGATCATTCCGATGCCTTGATGGTGCATCTGCGTAATGCCCCGAATGATCATGAAACCGTCGTGGCCTTGCAGCGCGATCTGCACACCCTGAAGGGGGGTGCGCGCATGGCCGGGGTCTTCCCGATTGGTGACCTCGGACATGTGATGGAGAGCCTGCTGGAGATCGTGGCCGACGGTAAGCGGACCTTGCCGGCGTACGGCATCGACGTACTCGAGTTGGCCTTTGACCGGCTCAATCGCATGACTGCCCGGGTGGCGGCCCGTCAGGCCCTGGCCATGCCGGCCTTGCTGGTGCAGCGTGTGGAAATGCTTGCGCGCGGGGAAGAACCCGAACTGGATCTGGCCGCGCCGGAACAGGTCGAAGCCGCAATCAGCGCTCCCGAAGTGGTGCCGGTGGTGCCGGTGGTCGAGACGGCCAGCAACCTGCAGCTGGCTCCGACCGCACTGGACGATGATGACGTCAGCGTGCGTGCCCCGACCGAGCAGATTCGCATCCGTGCCGACCTGCTGGATCGACTGGTCAATTACGCTGGTGAGGTTGCCATCTATCGCGCCCGACTGGAGCAACAGTTGGGATTGTTCCGCAGCAACCTGGCGGAACTTGAAATCACGACCGAACGCTTGCGCGGACAGTTGCGCAAGCTGGAGATAGAAACCGAAGCCCAGATCGTGGCGCGCTATCAGCGCGAAGCCGAAATGGGTGGTGGTGAAGAAGCCTTCGATCCGCTGGAACTCGACCGTTTCTCCACCTTGCAGCAGTTGTCGCGTGCCCTGTCGGAATCAGCCGCTGACCTGGTCAGCCTGCAGGGAACCCTGGAAGATCACACCCGCCAATACGAAACCTTGCTGCTGCAACAGTCGCGGGTCAGTTCGGACTTGCAGGAAGGCCTCATGCGCACACGCATGGTGCCGTTCGATTCGCTGGTGCCGCGGATGCGACGGATCCTGCGCCAGACCGCCGGGGAACTGGGCAAGAAGGCCCAGTTGCGGGTCGATGGTACCCAGGGCGAAATGGATCGCAGCGTGCTCGATCGCATGACGGCACCGCTCGAACACATGCTGCGCAATGCCCTGGCGCACGGGCTTGAAGTACCCGAGCAACGTCGGGCCGTGGGCAAACCGGAAGAAGGCAACATCCGCATCGCCTTCTCCCGTGAAGGTTCGGAAGTGGTCATCAAGATTTCCGATGACGGGCGCGGCCTTGATCGCGACGCCATCCGGCGCAAGGCCATCGATCGCGGCTTGCTGGATCGGGATGCCCAAATCCCCGATCACATCCTGTACGGCTTCATCCTGGAATCAGGTTTCTCCACGGCCTCGGAGGTCAGCAAGATCGCCGGTCGTGGCGTCGGCATGGACGTGGTGCACAGCGAAATCCGCCAGCTTGGCGGCAGCCTGCATATCGATTCCGAACAGGGCAAGGGCACCGTCTTCACGGTACGTTTGCCCTTCACCCTGGCGGTAACCCAGGCCGTGTTCGTGCAGCAGGGCGATACCTCGTTCGCCGTGCCGATCGCATCGGTGCAGGGCGTTTCGCGTATCGACCGCAGCGAACTGGAAGCCCAGCTCGCCAGCGACGAACCCCACTTCACCTATGCCGGCGAAAGTTACGCCATCCATGACCTTGGGCGTTTGCTGGGGCAGACCGCAACCCGGGCCGAAGGCAGCATCCAGGTGCCGTTGCTGTTGGCTCGCTCCGGCGATCTGCGGGTGGCGATCTGCGTTGACGATGTCATCGGCAGCCGTGAAATCGTGGTCAAGCCGGTAGGCCCGCAGGTCAGTTCGGTGCCCGGCATCTTCGGTGCCACCATCATGGGCGATGGCCGGGTCATCGTGATCCTCGACGTGGCCCCGCTGGCCCGCCGCTATGTGGCCCTGCATGCCGAAGGTCGCATCGATGCGCCGGTGGCGCAGCCGGTCACGAAGATTCCGCTGGTCATGGTGGTGGACGACTCCATCACCATGCGCAAGGTCACCGGGCGTGTGCTGGAACGTCACGGCTACGAAGTGATGACGGCCAAGGATGGCGTGGATGCCATCGAAAAACTGGCCGATCGGGTGCCGGACGTAATGCTGCTGGACATCGAGATGCCGCGCATGGACGGCTACGAATTGGCTACCCACATGCGCAACGATGTTCGCCTGCGTGGCATCCCGATCATCATGA
>CAYRJS010000024.1:0-9797 GCA_964424535.1 uncultured Aquimonas sp. | reverse complement strand
CACCTCGCGTACCGGCGAAAAGCATCGCCAGCGGGCATTCGAAATCGGCGTCGAGCGTTACCTTGGCAAGCCGTACCAGGAAACCGACCTGATGCGAAACGTGGAAGAAATCATGCAGGTGCGACGTGGCCATCTCGCTTGAGTCTTGCGTTGCGGTCTTGCTGGGGCGCAACGATGCCGCCCGGCATCAGTTGCGCCAGGCCCTGGAGGAACGCGGAGCCGCGATCGCGCTGGAAGGGGACCTGGTTGGGGCTTCAGCCGACGAAGTTCTGCGCATCCAGCCCAACGTGGTGATTGTCACCCTGGAAACGGGGGACGACGACGATGCCCTGGATGCCTTGCAGGCCGTGTTCGACGATCCGGATATCAACGTGGTGTTCAACGATGCCGACGCCAGCCGCACTTTGGAGGGTTGGGATCTGGCGCGCTGGGCCCGACATCTGGTGGCCAAGGTGCTGGGTCACGAGGACACCATGCCGCCACCGCCGCCCGGGGCTGCCCGCCTGCAGGTAAACCCTGTCGTGGACGTGGCGGCGCGTGAATTCGAATCCGAGCCTGAGCCTGAATTCGCCGCCGTGGTAGAGGTGGAACCTGAACTGGATCCTGAGCCTGATCTCGTTGAACCTGAACCTGAACCCGACTTGTCTCTGGAAGCTGCCTTGGGGCTGACCTCGGAGCCCGTGTCGGTAGCACCGCCTGAGACTGCAGCGGTCGAAGAGCTTGCACCAGTAGCTGACTTGACCGTGCCGGAGGTGGCCGAGATCGATCTGCAACTGGATGATTTTTCACTCGAAGATGCCCTGAACGCGGAGGACGTGGTCACGCCCGAACGGCTGTCGTCGGTTCCGGAACTGGTCGAAACGGCTGATATCGAAGCCGATGTGCTGGATATCCCCGAAGCTCAGGAACTCCTGGATGCGGATCTTCCCGTTGTGGAAGCGATCGATGAAAGCGAGCTGACGGTCACCCTGGACGAAAGCATCGAGGATTTTGATTGGGGCGACGAGCTGAGCACTGCCGATGTCGAAACCTCGAAGCAAGCGCAAGATGATGGTGTCGAAGCGGTTGTAACCTGGTCCTTGCCGGACGTGGTGGACGTGGATGCCGATGCCGATGCGACCGATGTGCTGGATGCCGATGTGGCCGCCTTGGCGGCCCAGCTGGAGGCATTCGAAGCCGAAGAAACCGAGGAAGCGGTCGCCGATCTGGAGTTTTCTCCGGCCGATGCCATCCATGAGGTGACACCCGAGCCTGATGCGATCGAGACTACGGTCGAGACGAGCGAAGATGCTGCCAAGGACTCTGTTTTGAGCGACCTGTCTTTGGCTCCGCTGGATGCCTCCGAGGCAAATGAAGCGACGGATGCCGCGACAAAACCGGAGTTTGATTTCAGCGGGCTTGCTGACCTCAGCCTGGAGCCGATCGAGGAAGAAAAAGCGGAAGACGCGGAGGAAGCCGATCCCCTGCTGGTTGCCATGGGCTTGGCCGAGGGCATCAGCCTGGAGCAGTTCAATCAGATGGAGGCCGTTGCTGCACCGTCAACGGCAGCCATCGACCATGTGCTGGTGCTGGGGGCGTCAATTGGTGGACCGGATGCCCTGCGCAGTTTTTTGAGTGAACTGCCCGTCGACCTGCGCGCCGTCATTCTGGTGGTTCAACATCTTGAGTCGGGTTATTTCGAACGGCTTGGACAGCAATTGCAAAAATCCACGCGATTGGCTGTCAAGCTCGCGGCGGCCAATACCGTCGCTGCCCAAGGTCAGGTGCTGGTCATTCCGGCCAATGCCCGGGTGATCCTGGAAACCGATGGACGCCTGCTGTTCACACCGCACACTGAACCGCCTCGCTACACCCCTTCCATCGATGACGTGTTGCACGATGTGGCCGATCGTTTCGGCAAGCATGCCACTGCCATCATCTTCAGCGGCATGGCCGGTGACGCGGTGGAAGGTGCGGTCTACCTGACCGGCAAGGGCGGTGAAGTCTGGGCCCAGGACCCGCAATCGTGCGTGGTCAGTTCCATGGTCGATGGAGCCCAGGCGCGTGGCATCGTCGAATTTTCCGGTTCGCCCCGTGAACTGGCTGCGCGGTGCGTGGCCAAATTGATGCGTTGATGGAGTCTATTGATGGACAGTCCGCAAACCCAGGATATCCGTGGAGTCATGATCAGCGTCAGTGGCGCCCGGGCCCTGCTGCCCAACGCCACGGTGGCCGAGGTGATCACCTATTCACCTCCGGATGCCCTGGCAGGTGCACCGGACTGGATGCTTGGCCACATCCGTTGGCGCGGCTGGCGATTGCCGGTGGTTTCCTACGGCCGCATGATCGGCTGGGGCGAAGTCGAAGGTGAATTCGGTGCCAAGGTCGTCGTGCTCAAGGCCTTGGGCGGCAATCCCCGCCATTCCTACTTTGCCATGCTCTCGCAGGGCTTTCCGCGTCTGGTCACGGTATCGCGCGATGCGCTCAATCGTGATGATGCTGGCGAGTCCGAGGCCGGTGCCGTGGACGGTGTGTTGATGCATGTGCAACTGCACGACGATGAAGCCATCATTCCCGATCTGGCCGCGATCGAGCGCAAGCTCACCGAACTGGACGCCTTGCTGCCCGCAGCTCAGTAGTCACCCCACAAGGTCTGCGCCGCCGCCAGCACCGCCAGGCCGGCGGTTTCCGTGCGCAGGATCCGTGGCCCCAGGCGCAGACCGACGGCACCGGCATCGGTCAGGCAGGCCAGATCCCGTGGACCCAAGCCACCCTCCGGTCCAATCACGAAGCAGGCACCGGCCTTGGCTGAAATCGGCGCATCATGCAGGGTGTGCCTTGCTGTCGGATCGAGATAACAGACCGGCAGGCGTAGCCTGGAGTCATCTGGGTGGGCGTCCAGTCCGTGTTGCGGAGCCTGTTGCAGCCAGCTTGCCAGGGGCAGCACCGGTGCCAGTTGCGGCAGGCGCGCACGGCCACTTTGCTCACAGGCTGAAGCGATGATGCCCTGCCAACGCAACTGACGCTTGTTGCCGCGCTCGTCATCAAGACGAATTTCGCCGTATTCGGTCATCACCGGAATGATCGCGGAAACGCCCAGTTCGGTGGCTTTTTGCAGGACGTAATCCATTTTTTCGCCGCGCAGCAAGGCCTGGACCAAAACCAGTCGGCCAGGTGACTCGTTGGCAATTACATGACGAGCCAGGATGCGGGCACAGGCATCGAACTTGCGCACCTGCACCAACTCGGCGTGATAGTCGTGGCCATCACCGTTGAACAGCACCACGGCGGTGCCTTCCTTGAGGCGCAAAACCCGGATGAGATGCGCGGCAACCTGGGCCGGCAGATCCACGGTGTCACCGACCGTGAGGGGGGCGCCGACATGGCAGCGGGTCAGGCGCATGGCTGCAACCTGGAGGATCGGCTTGATGCTTGCGCAAAGGGCATGTGGGCTAGAATCCGAGCTTTGCTGGTTGGAAACCGTGCCATGATCCTGAAGCCCACGCCTGCTGTAAACCATCCCCAAGCCCAACGACAGGTACGCAGTCAGGGCTTTACCCTGATCGAAGTTCTGGTGGTGGTGGTGATCCTCGGGATTCTGGCGGCCATCGTGGCCCCGAAGTTTCTCGACAAGCCGGGTGAAGCGCGGCAGATGAAGGCACGTGCCGATATCCAGGCCTTGAGCACGGCCCTCAACATGTACAGGTTGGACAACTTCAACTATCCGAGCACGAATCAGGGCCTGGATGCCCTGGTCAGCCAGCCCAACGGCCTGCCCGAGGCGCGCAACTGGAAGGCGGGAGGCTATCTGGACCGGGTGCCCAAGGATCCCTGGGGCCGCGACTACGTGTATCTGAGCCCGGGCCAGCATGGTGATTTCGACCTGTATTCTCTGGGTGCCGATGGCCAGCCGGGCGGGGATGGCGAAAATGCCGATGTTGCCAACTGGGATGGCTGATCCGGCCAGGCGAGGCCGGGACCGGGGATTTTCCCTGATTGAATTGCTGGTGGTCCTGGCCATCGTCGGCGTGGTGACCGGAGCCGTGGTGTTTTCGATCCACGGCAGCGCCGAGCGCACGGTGGAAAATGCCGCGCGGCGCGCTGCCTCCCGCGTGGGTCTGGCCTGTGAACGCGCCATCCTGAGTGGGCGCGACATCGGGTTCACGGTCGTGACCGATGGCCTGCGTTTTGGTTATTTCGAACTGGATGGCTGGCATCCGTTGGCGGACAACAGCAGCGATGAATTGCGCGCCCGTCCCCTGGGCCAGCAACTGGAATTGACCGCCTTGCGCGAAGGCGTGGAGTTGCCCTTGAGCGATGAACCCGACAGCGAGCCGGCGTTTGCCTGCCTGTCCTCGGGGGAATTGACACCTTTCGTACTGCGCATTGATCGGCCCGATATTGCCCGCCCCTGGGTGCTCGAAGGCCGGCTGGATGGGCAGCTTGATCTTGCCCAGATCTCGCGGGAAAGCTTGTGAAATCAGGCGTCGGCCAGCATCGCTTTCGGGCCGGAAGGTCATCCGGCTTCACCTTGCTGGAAGTGCTGGTGGCGCTGCTGTTGCTGGCCCTGGCACTGGTGGCGCTGGTGCGCCTGACGGGCCTGGATGCCCGGGCCGAGGCCCAGCTCAGGGAGGGCATGCTGGCCCAGTGGGTCGCGGCCAATGTCCTGACAGAAACCCGTTTGCGCGATGCTTTGCCCTCGCCCGGCCGCAGCACCGGCGAAGCCCGCATGGGTGGACAGCGTTGGCGCTGGACCTTGGATGTCAGTCAGACCGAAGCGATGGGCATCCATCGACTTGATGTGGAAGTGGTGGCCGTCGATGGCCCCGGGGACGAAGGCGTGGCGGCGCGCCTGACCGGGTTTGCGAGTCAGCCATGAGCCGGGCTGCATGCCAAGCCCGAGCGCCTGCGGCAGGCGGATTTTCCCTGGTGGAAATGCTGGTCGCCGTGGCCGTGTTTGCCTTGGCTTCGGCCCTGGCTTACGGCGGCTTGCGCACCCTGATCCAGGCCCAGACGCATGCCCGCGAGACGAAAACCGAGTTGGGCCGATTGCAGTTCGCCATGGGCCTGTTCGAACGTGATCTCACCAGCGCGGCCAGACGCAGCATCCGGGATGGCTATGGCGCCTGGAAACCGGCCCTGGAAGGCAGCAGCCAACGCCTGGAGCTGACCCGGCATGGATTGGCCAATGCCTTGTCCTTGCCTCGGGCTGAACTGGAGCGTGTGGCCTGGCTCAATCGTGATGAGCAATGGCTGCGTTTGCGCTGGCCGGTGCTGGATCGTGCCCCGGGAACCACGGCACAAGAAGACGCTCTGCTTGATGGTATCGAGCGCATGCAACTGGAATTTCTCGATGGACAAGGCCGTTGGCAGCGGCAATGGCCGCCGGAACAAGGCCTGGTCACGCCCTTGCCACGCGCCGTTCGCCTGACGCTTGAAGTGCAAGGTTATGGCGAACTGGTGCGGGTGCTGGAATTGCCCCGGGAGCCCATGCCATGAGTTGCGCACATTCACAACGTGGCGTGGCTTTGCTGGCGGCGGTGCTGGTGGTGGCTCTGGCTGCCGTACTGGTAGCCGCCGTGCTGGATCAAAGCGAGGCCACACTGGCGCGCACGCGCAATCTGCTGCGGGCCGAGCAAGGCTGGGAGTTGATGCGCGGCATGGAAGCCTGGACCGGAACGGTGTTGATGCAGGATCTGGAATCAGCACCGGGCATCGACAGCCGCGATGATGCCTGGGCCCAGGATCTGCCGCCGCTGGATGTACCCGGCGCCCGCATCCTGGGACGTTTGCGCGAGCAGAACGGCTGCTTCAATCTCAACAACCTGCATCACGATGGTGAAGACGATGCCTTGGCCCGAAGTCGTTTTGAACGCCTGTTGCGGGCCTTGAAGCTGGATCTGGCCATTGCCGATCAAGTCGCGGACTGGATCGATGCCGATACCCTGCCGCGGGCCCATGGTGCCGAAGATACCGCCCTGCTGTCGAAGCAACCGCCATTGCGTGTCGGCAACCAGCCTTTCGTGCATGTGTCCGAATTGCGCCTGCTGCCGGCGGTGACGCCGGAGGTCTATGCCCGCCTGGCTCCGGAGGTCTGTGCCTTGCCGTACGGCAGCCTCGTCAACCTGAATTTCGCCAGCCCTGCGGTATGGATGAGTCTGGCCGATACCATGACTCCGTCGCAGGCCGAGCGCCTGGCGCGCGAGGGTCGGGCCCGTTACGAATCCCTGGATGCAGTGAGCCAGGAACTGGAGCAACTGGGCCTGGTCGGCGTGCCCCTGAGCGGCTATGGCGTGGGCAGTGACTGGTTCGTGTTGGAAGCCACCATCCTGAGCGATGGCATCGCCTTCGTGTATTCCAGCCAGTTGCAACGCCGGACCGATGGCGTCCACGTCATGGCGCGTGCCCGCGGGCGGTTGTAAGTTGCGCCAGACCTGCGCGGGGATGGATGACCGCGGGAAATTCCGGCTGGTGACCGGGACATTCTTCCGCGGCCAAACTGCTAGAATCGATCGGATTGAACCGAGCCTGCCATGCCCTATTGCCACCTGATCCGCCTGATCGATGAAACCCGTGCCCAATGGTTGGCGCTGGATCGTGGCGGGCGTGTCCTGGGTGGACCCAGCGAGGGACTTCCCGGGACCACGGCCGAGCAGGTCGTGGTGCTGGTGCCGTCCAGCGCTGTGCTGCTGCTGGCGGCACCTCGGGTAGCCCGTCAGCGCCACCAACTGGAACAGGCCATCGGTTTCGCTATCGAAGACCACCTGGTGGTACCGGTAGAACAGGTCCAGGTAGCCGTAATGGCCGAGCCGGATGCAGATACGGTGGTGGTGGCTGCGGTTGATCGCAGCGTGCTGGCAGGTTGGCTGCAACGCCTCGATGCGCACGGGATCGCCCCGGATCGCCTCATGCCCGAGGCCTGCCTGTTGCCGGCACAACCAACCCTGCTGCTGGATGGTGCCACGGCCAGCCTGCGCTATGCCGAGGCCGGTATGCTGGCCGGTACCTGCGAAGAAGCCGGGCAATGGCACAAGCTGCTGCTGGAGCAGGGCGAACAGCGTCCGTGGTCCGTGTTGGTGGCAGGCCAGAACGAGCAAGTCCCGCCCTGGACCGCAGGCATGGACGTGCGCCGCATCCAATTGCCGACGTATCTGGCCGAGCGGCTGACGCAGTTGCCGGCATCGGGTTACAACCTGCTGACGGGAGATTTTGCCCCGCGCCGCCAGCGCCTGGCTGGTCTGGGGCTGTGGCGGGTGGCGGCGGTTCTGGCCATCTTCGGGGTGCTGGTCGGCATGACGGGCATGGCCCTGGAGCGCTGGCAACTGGATCGCGTCCATGCCCAGCAACGGGCGCAGATGGAAGCCTTGCTGCGTGAAACCGTGCCCGGGATCGAGCGGGTGGTCGATGCCCGGGCGCAGATGCTGGGTGAATACAACCGACGGCGAGGCAATGGCGGCGGTGCTGGCATTCTGGCCATGCTGGGGCGCATGGCTCCGCTGCTGGCCGGCAGTGGCCGCTATACCGCCGAAGCCCTGGATTATCGTGGCGGTACCCTGGATCTGACCCTCAATACGACCGATATCGCCACCCTGGACGAATTGCGCGAGCGCATCGAGAGTCTGGGTTATGCCGTGGAATTGAACGCCATGGTGCCCGGTCCGGCCGGTGTCGAAGGCAAGTTGCGGGTGCGGGAGCGGCGGCCATGACTCGCCTTCGCGCACTCTGGGCCGGATTGGCGCAACGGGATCGACGCATCCTGGTGCTCGGTGCCCTGGTACTGGGACTGGTATTGATCTGGGCCCTGGTGTGGGAACCTCTGGGCGCTGCCCGCGATGCTGCCCGGCTGCGGGTTGCAGCGTCCAGCAACGATCTTGCGACCGTGCGGGCCGTGGCTCCACGTCTGCGCGATCTGATCGCCAGGGATGGTGGCCAACCAGGTCAGCGCGATGGACGTTCCCTGCTGGCCCTGGCCGATGCCAGCGCCCGTGGCGCCGGGGTCGGCGAGGCGCTGTTGCGCATCGAACCGGTCAGCGGTGGTCAGGTCCGGGTTTATTTCGAGGCAGCCAGCTTCGATGCCCTGGTGCAGTGGCTGGATGAACTGGAAACCCGGCAAGGGGTGACCAGTACCGAATTGAACGTCAATCGTGCCGCAGGTGTCGGCCGCGTCGATGCGCGCGTATTGCTGCAACGGGATGGAGGCTGAAGCGTGAGAAAACTGTTCTGGCTGGTGGTGTTGCTGGGCCTGCTTGCGGCCATCGTGGTGGCAAGTTTCCCGGCCCGTATGGCCGTGCGTCTGGCCATGCCCGACAACAGTCCGGTGCAACTGGAGGATGTGTCCGGTTCGATCTGGACAGGCCGGGCCGGGCGGATTCTTTATCAAGGTGCCGACCAGGGTGCACTATCCTGGCGCGTGCATCCACGGGCCTTGCTGCAACGGCAGATCGACGTAACGGTGGGTCTGGAAGGTTCACAACTGGATGGCGTGGCCAGGCTCGTGCGCCAGGGCGAGCAGATTCATGTCAGCGATGCCAGGTTCACCCTGCCGGCCACGCGTCTGGAGCCGCTACTCGATATCCCGGCCCTGCATCTGACCGGACAGGTCCGGGTCGAACTGGACGAACTGCGATTGCAGAACCGTGTACCCATGGCCCTCAAGGGCAATGCTGTCTGGAATGATGCCGGTGTCACCGGTGCCGATGCGGCCACGTTTGGCACCTTGGTAGCCAGTTTTGGTCCCTTGCCGGGCGGTGGCTTTGGTGGCGAGGTCAGCGACCAGGGTGGTCCCTTGAGCCTGGAAGGCTATTTCAACACCACCTTGTTCGGCTACGAAGCCGAGGCCATCCTGCAGGCCCGTGATGGCAATGCCCAGGTGACCCGGGCCTTGCGCCATATCGGCCAACTCCAGGCCGATGGCAGTGTCGTGTACAGCTTGAAGGGCGGGTTGGGACAATGAGCCCGATGCCACCTGATCCGGTCATGCTGGATGCAGCCCTGGAAGTCGCCCGGGACGCCGCCGGTCAAGCTGGTGCGATCATCGAAAGTTATTGGGAGCGGGGTTTTCGTACCGAATTCAAGGCCGATGCCACGCCAGTGACAAAGGCCGATACCGAAGCCGAGCAGGCGATTCGAACCATCTTGCAGCAGGCTTTCCCCGAGCACGGCATTTATGGCGAAGAGCAGGGCCGCTCCGGTGATGGTGATTACCTGTGGCTGGTCGATCCACTCGATGGCACCAAGAGTTTCGTGCGCCGCAACCCGGTGTTTTCCACCCAGATTGCCTTGATGTATCGCGGCGAACTGGTCCTGGGCGTCTCCAACGCCAGCCGTTTTGGCCAGATGGCCTGGGCCCGGCGTGGAGGCGGGGCCTACCTCAATGGTGTGGCCTTGCGCGTGGCTCGCACCGGTGCCTTGACCGAGGCCGTGGTCTCCACCGGCAACCTGACGTCCCTGGCCCGGGGTCCGCGCTGGGGGGCTCTGGGCCAATTGTTGCTGGAGGTCAATCGCGGGCGCGGTTATGGCGATTTCCTCCACTACCACCTGCTGGCGCAAGGCAGCCTGGATGCGGTCATCGAATCGGATGTCAATATCCTCGATATCGCGGCCCTGGCCGTCATCGTGCGCGAGGCTGGTGGCGTATTCACCGATCTTTCCGGAGCGGCCCTCGACCTGGATACCCGCAGCGTGCTGGCTGCCGTACCCGGCCTGCACCCGCAATTGCTGGAACGCATGCAAGGATGGAACCATGCCTGAACTTCCCCAGATTCTGACCCGCCGCAAGCTCGACTACGGCGGTCGCTTCAAACTCGAACACCTGGATC
>CAYRJS010000023.1:0-17823 GCA_964424535.1 uncultured Aquimonas sp. | reverse complement strand
ACCCGCAGACCTACGCCGGCCTGGGCTTTGCCGTGGTGATGGTGGATTTCCACGGCTCCACTGGCTATGGCCAGGCCTTCACCGATTCCATTTCCGGGGATTGGGGCGGCAAGCCGCTGGAAGACCTGCAAAAGGGCTGGGCTGCAGCCTTGGCCAACTATGGTTTTCTGGATGGTGATCGCGCTTGTGCCCTGGGTGCCAGCTATGGTGGTTACATGATCAACTGGATCGCCGGCAACTGGAACGAGCCCTGGAAGTGCCTGATCAACCACGATGGCGTGTTCGATACCCGTTCGATGGGTTACGTCACCGAAGAGCTGTGGTTCAGCGAATGGGAGAACGGCGGGCCGGTGTACGAGGCCATGGCCAACTACGAGAAGTTCAACCCGGTCAACCATGTCGACAAGTGGCGCGTGCCGATGCTGGTGGTCCAGGGTGATCGGGATTTCCGCGTGCCGGTGGATCAGGGTCTGTCGACCTTCACCGCCTTGCAACGGCGCGGCATCCCCTCGCAGTTGTTGTTCTATCCAGACGAGAACCATTGGGTGCTCAAGCCGCAAAACAGCATCCAGTGGCACAACACCGTGAAGGCCTGGCTGCTGCGCTGGACCACCGCCGAATAAGGTGCCTGGCCTCCGGGTGTGCAGACCCCGCCCGGAGGCTCGAAGTCGTTGATCTGGCGTATCGGGGTCGCTTCGCAGCGGAAATTTTTGCTGCTATACTTGCGTGCTCGATCCGCCAAGGATCGGGAAAATCCGGCAAAACCGGAACACAAGCTGTTGCGAGCAGGAAGGCAAGTGCGAAACATCGCCGCTCGCAACGGTGCCATAAACAGCGGTGAAAAACCGCACCTCAAGGAATCCAGCCATGCCCAAGATGAAAACCAACCGGGCGGCGGCCAAGCGCTTCCGGAAGACCGCTTCCGGCAAGTTCAAGTGCGGCCACGCTTTCAAGAGCCACATCCTCACCAAGAAGTCCACCAAGCGCAAGCGCGGACTGCGTGCGCCCAATCACGTACGTGCCGAGGACGCCGGTCGCGTCCAGCGCATGCTGCCGTATCTTTGAGGAGGACTGAATCATGGCACGAGTAAAGCGTGGAACCATCGCCCGGCGTCGTCACAACAAGGTGCTGTCGCGCGCCAAGGGTTATTACAACGCCCGTCGCAAGGTCTATCGAGTCGCCAACCAGGCCGTCATCAAGGCCCAGCAGTACGCCTACATTGGTCGCAAGCAGCGCAAGCGCCAGTTCCGCGCGCTGTGGATCGTGCGCATCAATGCTGCTGCACGTCAGTTCGGTCTGTCCTACAGCCGCCTGATGAATGGCCTGAAGAAGGCCGAGATCACGCTCGATCGCAAGGTGCTGGCCGATCTGGCCGTGCACGATATTGCTGCGTTTGGCGTCATTGCGGAAAAGGCCAAGAGCGCACTTGCAGCGTAATGTCACCGGGCAGCCGTGTGCTGCCACGTGATGTAAGGTGGCCTGGCCACCGCCGCGTGGGGAAGGGCGCAAGCTCTTCCCCATGTGCATTTTTGGGGTACGGAAAGTCCTGAGGACGATGCTGTGGATGATCTGAATACGTTGCTGGAATCGGCTCTGGCCGAGCTGGATGCCGCCCCGTCGCTGGCGGAACTGGATGCCATTCGGGTGCGTTTGCTGGGCAAGGCTGGCCAGGTCACGGCCCAGCTCAAACGCCTGGGCACCTTGCCAGCCGAGGAACGCAAGGCCGAGGGCGAGCGCATCAATGTCGTGCGCGATCGTTTGAGCGAGGCTTTGAAGCTGCGCAAGGCCGCCTTGGAAGAAGCCGCCCTGAATGCGCGTCTGGATTCGGAGCGCATCGACATTACCTTGCCCGGCCGGCTGGGCGAACGCGGGGCCTTGCATCCAGTCACACGCGCCTTGAACCGGATCGTGACGATTTTCGAGCGCCTGGGCTATCAGGTAGCCGATGGTCCCGAGATCGAGGACGATTGGCACAACTTCGAAGCCCTGAACTTTCCCGCCCATCACCCGGCGCGGGCCATGCACGACACCTTCTATTTCCCGGATGGTCGCCTGCTGCGCACCCACACCTCGCCGGTGCAGATCCGGTCCATGGCCGGACGTCAGCCGCCGATCCGCATCATTGCTCCGGGCAAGGTCTATCGCAGCGATTCCGACCAGACCCACACCCCGATGTTTCATCAGGTCGAAGGCCTGCTGGTGGATGAAACCTCCAGCTTCGCCGATCTCAAGGGCACGCTGAAGCAGTTTGTCGATGCCTTCTTTGAGCAGGACTTCGCCATGCGCTTTCGTCCCAGCTATTTCCCCTTCACCGAACCCTCGGCTGAAGTTGATATTGCCTGGGATCGCGGCGATGGCAATGCGCCGGGCTGGCTGGAGGTGCTGGGCTGCGGCATGGTTCACCCCAACGTGCTGAAAAACTGCGGCATCGACCCCGAACGCTACACCGGCTTCGCCTTCGGCCTGGGCGTCGAACGCTTCGCCATGCTGCGCTACGGCGTCACCGACCTGCGCAGCTTCTTCGACAACGATTTGCGCTTTCTCAGGCAGTTTGCCTGAAGGGCCGTGATTGGTGATTCGTGATTGGTGATTCGCAAAGACAACAACATCGCGATCTCCCCACGTCCCGCCACATCCCGCTTTTGACCAATCCCGAATACCGAATCACGAATTACGGCTTTAAATCATGAAATTCCCAGAATCCTGGTTGCGTGAACACGTCAGCATTGCTGCTGATCGACAGACACTTTCCGATACCCTGACGTCCATCGGCCTTGAGGTTGAAGCCCTGAAAACGGTGGGCGAGGACCTGTCCGGGGTGGTGGTGGCGCAGATTCTTGCCTGCGAAAAGCACCCCGAGGCTGATCGTCTCAAGGTGTGCCAGGTGTCGGTCGGAACTGAAACCTTGCAGATCGTGTGCGGTGCACCCAATGCCCGGGCCGGGCTCAAGGCGCCTTTGGCGCGGGTCGGGGCGCATTTGCCCGGTGGCGTGGATATCAAGGCTGCCAAGCTGCGGGGCATCGAATCGTTGGGCATGTTGTGCTCGGCCAAGGAACTGGCCATCGATGCCGATGCGTCCGGTTTGATGGAATTGCCCGGGGATGCGCCGGTGGGAGCGGCTTTGACGGAATACCTGGGTCTGCCCGATGCCAGTTTCGAATTGTCCTTGACCCCCAATCGGGGCGATTGCCAATCGGTGCGCGGCATCGCCTTCGATGTGGCCGCGGCACTGGATGGACAGGTCAGCGAGTGGACGGTGGAAGCCGTGCCGGCGACGATCGAAGCAAGCCGCGAGATTGTGCTGGAAGCCTCGGCCGATTGTCCGCGTTATTGCGGGCGCATCATTCAGGGCCTCGATCTGACAGCGACCACGCCGCTGTGGATGAGCCAGCGGCTGCTGCGCTCGGGACTGCGTCCGATCAGCTTGCTGGTGGATGTCACCAACTACGTCATGCTCGAACTGGGTCAACCCATGCACGCCTTCGATCTGGCCAGCCTGCACGGTGCCGTGCGCGTGCGCCGGGCCCAGGCGGGTGAGAAGGCGACCTTGCTGGACGAACGCGAAGTAACGCTTGATCCGGGCTTTCTGGTGATTGCCGACGATGCCCGGGTTCTGGCCGTGGCCGGAGTCATGGGTGGGCTGGATTCGCGGGTTGTCGATACCACGGTCGATGTGTTTCTGGAAAGCGCCCATTTCACTCCGGCCGCGATCATCGGCAAGGCCCGCAAGCTGGGCTTGCACACCGATGCCTCGCACCGCTTTGAGCGTGGCGTCGATCCGGAATTGCCGCGTCAGGCTCTGGAACGGGCCACGCGCCTGATTCTCGATCTGGCCGGCGGTGAGCCAGGCCCCGTGGTGGAAGCCGTCGATGCCAGTCAGTTGGGCGCGCATCCGCCTTTGCGCCTGCGTCGCAGTCGTCTGGCCCGGGTCTTGGGCATGGACGTGCCCGATGCCGATGTCGAGCGCATCCTGCGGGCCTTGGGCATGGGCGTTTCCGCCGATGCCGAGGGCTGGCTGGTGGCCCCGCCCTCACGTCGTTTCGACATTGCCCTGGAAGAAGATCTGATCGAAGAAGTCGCGCGCATCCACGGCTATGACCGGGTGCCGCAACATCCGCCGACCGGTGAAATCCGCTCCGGTGATCTGCCGGAAAGCCAGGTGCCGACCCTGGCATTTGCCAACCAACTGGCGGCACGGGCGTATTTTGAAACCATCAACTACGCCTTCCTCGATGCTGCCGTGCTCTCGGCCTGGGAGCTGGAAGCCGGAGCCATCGCCTTGGCCAATCCCTTGTCCGCCGATCTGGGCGTCATGCGCCCGGCCTTGTTGCCGGGGCTGGTGGAAGCGCTCAAGCGCAATCTGGCCCGGCAGCAGCCGCGCGTGCGCCTGTTCGAGATCGGACGGGTTTTCCAGGCCGGTTCTGCGGGTGGTCCTCCCGACGAAGCCCTGCATCTGGCTGCAGTGGCCTGTGGTTCGGCTCATGTCCAGCAGTGGGGCGATACCGAGCGGGCTGTCGATTACTACGACTTGCGCGGGGATCTGGAATCCCTTTTGGCCATGACCGGAACCTTTGCCGAAGTGGACTTCGTGCCCGCTCAGGTGTCGTGGCTGCATCCGGGCCGCAGCGCGCGCATCGAGCGTGATGGCCAGGTCCTCGGACATCTGGGGCATCTGCATCCGGCCTTGTTGCGTCGGCTCGATCTGGATCAGGAAGTTCTGGTGCTCGAACTGGATCTGGCGCTGCTGGCGCAACGCTCGGTACCGATGGCGCGGACCCCCTCGCGCTACCCGGCGGTACGCCGTGATCTGGCCGTAGTGGTGCCCCAATCCCTGCCCTGGAAACAACTGCACGCCAGCCTGATGCGGTCGACGGCGGGCCTGCTGCGTGCGGCCTGGCCGTTTGACGTCTACCAAGGTGGAAATATGCAAAGCGGCTACAAGAGTGTCGCTATTGGCTTGATTTTTCAGGATGATTCGCGCACTCTTGCAGAACAGGATATCGAGGGTGCCGTGTCTGACGCGCTGGATGGTCTGGTGCGCGATTGCGGTGCAACACTCAGGGGAACATGATGGCATTGACCAAGGCGGATATGGCCGAACGCCTGTTCGAAGATGTTGGCCTCAACAAGCGTGAGGCCAAGGAATTTGTCGAGGTGTTCTTCGATAGCTTGCGCGAGGCGCTCAAGGACGGCCATCAGGTCAAGCTTTCGGGCTTTGGCAATTTCGATTTGCGGCGCAAGAATCAACGCCCTGGGCGCAACCCCAAAACGGGCGAAGAAATCCCCATTTCCGCCCGGACCGTGGTGACGTTCCGTCCGGGCCAGAAGCTGAAGGAGCGTGTGGAAGCGTATGCTGGACCCGGGCAGTAACCGCGAGTTGCCGCCGATCCCGGCGAAACGCTACTTCACCATCGGTGAGGTCAGCGAGCTGTGCGATGTCAAACCGCACGTGCTGCGCTATTGGGAAACCGAGTTTCCCGACCTCAAGCCGGTCAAGCGTCGGGGCAATCGGCGTTATTACCAGCGCCACGATGTGCTCACGATCCGGCAGATCCGTTCCTTGCTGTATGACCAGGGCTTCACCATCACCGGTGCACGTCAGCGTCTGGAAGGCGAGGAGAACCGGGTCGAGGCCAACTTGTCGGTACAGGTTGCCCGTCAGGTTCGCCTGGAGCTGGAAGAGATCCTGCAACTGTTGCGGCGCTGAGATTCCGGCTCTGATAAACATTGCACGACGTGCCTGCTTTGCGTTAGCATCGCTGCATTCTTCATGCATGATTCAGGTGCGTGCCATGGAGCGGCTGCATCGCATCGCGATGCCTTCGTGTTCGGGGAATCCGCTGGAGCGGTACAGGCGTCACGGGGTATGTGGGACATGTTGATATTGACTCGACGGGTTGGCGAAACCCTGATGATCGGCGAGCAGGTGGCCGTGACAGTGCTGGGCGTCAAAGGCAACCAGGTGCGCGTAGGCATCAATGCACCCAGGGATGTCGTGGTGCATCGCGAGGAAATCTTCCTGCGGGCGCAACAACCCGAAGATGCGGAAGCCGCTGCCGATCAATCCGAAGCCGAGTAAGGAAACGCCGACGCGATGTCGGTGGCGAAGGTGGCTGCGATTCCTGGTGACCGGAATGTCCACGAAATTCTGTCGTGATCGCTGTTGGACCTTTACCCGACGCCAGGATGCAGTTATGATTCCCGGCCCTGCAAGGCATAGGCCGTTGCCGGGAAACAAGGCGGAGTGATGCCCGAGAGGCTGAAGGGGCTCCCCTGCTAAGGGAGTATAGGGTTTATAGCTCTATCGAGGGTTCGAATCCCTCTCACTCCGCCACTTATGCAGCCAGTTTTGCTTGACGCAATGGCTGTTTTGCCACATAATTTCTCGTCTTGTGCGCCCGTAGCTCAGCTGGATAGAGTACCTGGCTACGAACCAGGCGGTCGGGAGTTCGAATCTCTCCGGGCGCGCCATAAAAAAGATCAAAGGCCAGTAACTACGTGTGCTGGCCTTTTTCTTTTTCCGCGTTTTGACATGCTCGAATCAGACGCCTGCGAGCTCCTGGCGCAGTTCGTCCAGAGCTGTCAGCACGGCTTGACCGTAGCGTTCCAGCTTGGCGCTTCCCACCCCGGATACCGTGGCCAGGGCATCGAGATCTTCGGGGTCGATCATGGCGATTTCACGCAGGCTGCGGTCGTGGAAAATCACGTAGGCAGGTACGTTCTGTTCGGTAGCCAGACGCTTGCGCAACTCGCGCAGGGCATCAAAACGAGCCTGGGCCGCATCCGGCAGGGCGCTGACTACAGTGGCTGCAGCAGTACTGCGACTCTTGCTCCGACCCCGCCGCGCCGGACGCGTATCCTGGCGCAAGCGTACCGTGGTGGCTCCCTGCAAAATGGCACGTGCCGGTTCGCACAGTCGCAAGGCGCCAAAGGCGAGCGGGTCGGATACCAATACCCCGCTGGCGATAAGCTGGCGCACTACGCTGCGCCAGGCGTTGATGTCCAGATCGGCGCCAATGCCCCAGGTACTCAGGTGCGTGTGTCCCTGACGCTGGATGCGTTCGTTGCTGGAACCGCGCAGTACGTCGATGACATGGCCGGCACCAAAACGCTGGCCGGTGCGGTAGATGCACGACAGCAGTTTCTGGGCAGCCTCGGTGCCATCCCAGGTAATGGGCGGATCCAGGCAGTTGTCGCAGTTGCCACAGGGCTGCGGGTAGGTTTCGCCAAAGCCGTTGAGCAGAGCCTGGCGTCGGCAGCGGGTTGATTCGCAGTAGCCCAGCAGGGCATCGAGCTTGCGTTGCTCCAGGCGCTTGCGCTCTTCGTCGGCGTTGCCCTCGGCGATCATCCGGCTCAGGGTCACGACATCGCTCAGGCCGTAGCAGAGCCAGGCCTCGGCAGGTTCGCCATCGCGCCCGGCCCGGCCGGTTTCCTGGTAATAAGCCTCGACCGAACGTGGCAGATCCAGGTGCGCGACAAAGCGTACGTCGGGCTTGTCGATGCCCATGCCAAAGGCCAGGGTCGCGCACATCACCACGCCGTCTTCACGCAGGAAGCGCCGTTGGTGGCTGCTGCGCACGTTGGCTTCAAGACCGGCGTGATAGGGCAGGGCGGTATAGCCGTGCTCGATCAGCAGTTCGGCGGTTTCTTCGCTCTTGCGTCGTGACAGGCAATAGACGATGCCGGACTGGCCACGATAGTCCTCAAGAAAATCCAGCAACTGGTGCCGGGCCTGGTGTTTTTGCACCACCCGGTAGCGGATATTGGGTCGGTCGAAAGAACTGACGAACCAGCGCGCCTGACCCAATTCCAGACGCTCGCCGATTTCTTCCCGCGTGGGCTGGTCGGCGGTGGCGGTCAGGGCGATGCGTGGAACTTCAGGCCAGCGCTGGTGCAGCAGGCTGAGCTGACAGTATTCGGGGCGAAAGTCATGCCCCCATTGCGATACGCAATGAGCTTCGTCGATGGCAAACAAGGCGATGCGGGCGGTTTCGAGCAGATGCAAGAAACGCTCGCTCAACAAACGCTCGGGAGCCACATACAGCAAATCCAGCTCACCGCGTTGCAGAGCGCGTTCGGTTGCAAAGGCCTGCTGCGGATCGAGCGAAGAATCCAGTCGGGCCGCCTTCACGCCCAACTGGCACAGGCCATCGACCTGGTCCTGCATCAAGGCAATCAGCGGGGATACGACGATGCCGCAGCCGGGACGCAACAGGGCTGGAATCTGATAGCAAAGCGACTTGCCGCCGCCGGTGGGCATCAAAACCAGGCAGTCGCCACCGTGCGCCAGATGTTCGATGATTTCGGCCTGCGGGCCGCGGAAGGCGTCATAGCCAAAAACGCGCCTGAGCACTTGCAAGGGGGTTTCATGCATCCGCTCAGGATAGCTGCTGTCGCTGTCGGGATGGCATCAGCCCTGGCGCTTCAATACACGCCTTGCGCCAGCATGGCATCGGCCACCTTCACGAAGCCGGCGATATTGGCGCCTTGCACGTAGTTGACGGCCTTGCCATCGCGACTGCCGTGACGCAGGCACAGCGCGTGGATCTCGCGCATGATGGTATGCAGGCGGGCATCGACTTCCTCGTGGGTCCAGGACAGACGCAGGGCGTTCTGGCTCATTTCCAACCCCGAAGTGGCCACACCACCGGCATTGCTGGCCTTGCCAGGCGCATACAGCACCCCAGCCTGGTGAAAGACGTGTACGGCCTCCAGCGTGCTGGGCATGTTCGCGCCTTCGGCCACGCAGATCACGCCGTTGTTGACCAGGGCGCGGGCATCCTCGCCATCCAGTTCGTTCTGGGTGGCGCAAGGCAGGGCGATTTCAGCCGGGATATGCCAGGGACGGCGACCTTCCAGATACTGGAAGCGGGGATCATCGGCCAATTCAGCCAGGCGGCCACGGCGGGTGTTCTTGAGGGCCATGACCTCGGCCAGGGCGGCCTCGTCAAAACCCTTGGCCGCGTACAAGGTGCCGTTGGAATCGGACAGGGTCAGCACCCTGCCACCCAGCTCCAGGGTTTTGATGGCGGCAAACTGGGCCACGTTGCCCGAGCCAGAAATCAATACCCGGGCACCGTCGGTGGCACGACGGGCGTGATGGAGCATCTGTTCGACGAAGTAGATCAGACCAAAGCCGGTTGCCTCCGGGCGCATCAGACTGCCGCCATAGGCCAGGCCCTTGCCGGTAAAGACGCAGGCGGCGTGGTTGCCGAGCTTTTTCATGGTGCCGGCCATGTAGCCCACTTCCCGCGCCCCCACGCCGATATCGCCGGCGGGTACATCGGTATCCGGACCCAGATAGCGGTGCAGTTCGCTCATCAGAGCCTGGCAAAAACGCATCACCTCGCCATCGCTCTTGCCCTTGGGATCAAAATCCGAACCACCCTTGCCACCGCCCATGGGCAAGGTTGTCAGGGCGTTCTTGAAGGTCTGCTCGAAGGCCAGGAACTTGAGGATCGACTGGGTCACCGAGGGGTGAAAGCGCATGCCGCCCTTGTACGGACCAATGGCGGCATTGTGCTGGACCCGCCAGGCCCGGTTGACCCGGGTGCAGCCGTGATCATCGACCCAGCTGACCCGGAATTGCACGATGCGATCGGATTCGACCAGCCGTTCCAGCAGGCCTTGCTCGCTGTATTGCGGGTTTTGCTCGATGAAGGGCCACAGGCTTTCCATCACCTCGCGTACGGCCTGCAGGAATTCGGGCTGGCCAGGATCGCGGGCCGAGACGGTTTCGAGGAAGGTGGCCAGATTGCGTGGGCGCATCGGGGATCCTTGCTGGAAATGGTGATGGGAGGCTCGATTTGAACGGTTTTTCGAACGTTGTGCCTTCATCCTGCCCGTTTTTGTTGCGATGCACAACAAGTTTCCAGACCCTGGCGTATCTTTTGTCGTCCAGACCCCATCCATCCATCCCGACATCTCCGCGGCGATGACCTTGATCTGTCACAATGGCCGGTCATGAGCATTCGCGCCCTGCCCGATACCCTGATAGACCAGATTGCCGCCGGTGAGGTGGTGGAGCGACCGGCCGCGGCGCTCAAGGAGCTGGTGGAAAACGCCCTGGATGCCGGGGCCACGCGCATCGAGGTGGAACTGGAGCAAGGCGGCATGCGCTTGATCCGGGTACGCGACAACGGCGCTGGCATCGAAGCCGGCGAACTGGCCCTGGCCTTGTCCCGCCATGCCACCAGCAAGATCGCCTCGCTGGAAGACCTGGAAGCGGTGGCGACGATGGGTTTTCGCGGTGAGGCCCTGCCTTCGATCGCTTCGGTATCGCGCTTTGCCATCACCTCGCGCACCGCCACGGCTGCCCATGCCAGCCGCCTTGAGTGCGAGGCCGGGGTTTTGGTCGAACCGGTTCCGGCCCAGCACCCGGTCGGAACCACGGTCGAGGTGCGCGAACTGTTCTACAACGTGCCGGCGCGGCGGCGTTTCCTGCGCAGCGAGCGCACCGAGTTCGGGCATATCGAAGAACTGTTGCGCGGCCTGGCCCTGGCGCGCATGGACGTCGAGTTTCGCCTCAGCCACAACGGCAAGCTTACGCGTACCTGGCGGGCATCGAATACGCCCGATACCTTCCTGCGCCGATTGGGCGAGACCCTGGGGGCGAAATTTGCCGAGCAGAGCCTGTATCTGGACGAGGCCACGGCGGGTTTTCGCCTGTTTGGCTGGGTTGGCCTGCCCACAGCCGCGCGCTCCCAGGCCGATCAGCAATATTTTTACGTCAACCGTCGTCTGGTGCGCGATCGCATCGTGACCCACGCGGTGCGCCAGGCCTATGCCGATGTGCTCTACCACGGTCGCCATCCGGCCTATGTGCTGTTCCTGGAACTGGATCCGCAACGGGTGGATGTAAACGTGCATCCGGCCAAGAGCGAAGTGCGGTTTCGCGAATCCCGCCTGGTGCACGATTTTCTCTTCCGCAGCCTGCACCATGCCCTGTCCGAAACCCGGGCCGGAGCGATTGCCTCCGATCCGCAGGGTTTGCCGATGGTGGCCATGCCATCCGAGACGGGATCGGGAATGCCAAGCGAACCTGTGGCCCCTGCGCGTGGGTTTGTGCCAGCGCCGGTGATGCATCAGGCCGCCATGTCCTTGCGGGTCAATGACCAGGTGGCCGCCTATGCCGCCCTGTACGGCACCTCTCGCGCAGCCGTGGCCCCGGTCGTGGAAGCGGTTGTCGATGCGCCGCCGCTGGGTTATGCCCTGGCGCAGCTGCACGGCATCTTCATCCTTGCGGAAAACGCCGAGGGCCTGATCATCGTGGACATGCACGCCGCCCACGAACGCATCAGTTACGAGCGTTTGAAACAGGCCCAGGACGGCGCCGGCATCCGCGCCTTGCCGCTGCTGGTGCCCTTGTCCTTGAACGTGAGCGAACGCGAAGCCGGGGCTGCCGAGGATCATGCGCAAGCCTTGCGCGAACTGGGTTTCGAGATCGACCGCAGTGGCCCGCAAAGCCTGGTGGTGCGCAGTATTCCAGCCTTGCTGGAGGGCGTGGATACGCGCCAACTGGCCCTGGATGTGCTTGCCGACCTGATGCAGCACGGACAAACCCGGCGCGTGCAGGAACAGCGCAACGAACTGCTGGGCACCATGGCCTGTCATGCTTCGGTACGGGCCAATCGGCGCCTGACCCTGGCGGAAATGAACGCCCTGCTGCGCGATATGGAAGCCACCGAGCGCTCCGGTCAATGCAATCACGGGCGTCCCACCTGGGTGCAACTGGACAAGGCGCAACTGGATCGCCTGTTCCTGCGCGGGCGCTGAACCCGGTTTTGCAGCATCAGCTGATGCCCAGCGGTACTTTCCGGGAATATATGCAGCTGCCATGCTTGGCAGTGGTTGGCCGCTATGGGCTGGAGTTGGAACATGTGGAAAGCAAGCGTGATGGCCGTGGCACTGGTCGGCATGATGGGGACAGTCATGGCCGATACGTCTGATTTTGAAGCGGAAATTGCCCAGCACCGGGCCGAGCGGGTCAACAGCCTGACCCGGCCTTTGGGCTGGTTGTCACTGGTGGGCATGCACTGGATCGAGCCAGGTCGACACAGCCTGGGTCGTGCCGCGGACAACGACATCGTCTTGGCCGTGGGCCCGGAGCATCTGGGCTGGGTAACGCTCGCAGATGGCCAGGTGCGGCTGGAACCGGCCGCGGCGGCCAGTTTTCTGGTGGATGGAACCCCGGGACAGGGTGGCGTGGAGCTGATTCCCGACACCCGGCCGGGCACCACCTACATCACCTTTGATGCCGGCCACAGCGGCTTCAACCTGATCGAACGCGACCATCGCTTTGCCTTGCGCGTGCGCGATGCCCAGGCGCAGACCCGTACCGGATTCAAGGGTCTGGATTATTACCCGGCCGATCCGGGCTGGCGCATCCAGGCGCGTTTTGAACGCCACCCGGAAGGCACGACGATTCCGATTGCCAACGTCATCAACCAGTTGGAAGACACCCCCAATCCAGGCGCGGTGGTGTTCGAGCGTGATGGCACGACGTATCGGTTGGAAGGCCTGATCGATGATGACGGCAGTCTGTTTCTGGTCTTCGCCGATCGCACCTCGGGCAAGGCGACCTACGGCGGTGGGCGCATGTTGAATGCGCCATTCCCGGACGGGGACGAGGTGGTTCTTGATTTCAACCTGGCCTACAACCCGCCTTGCGCCTTCAACGACTATTCCACCTGCCCGCTGCCACCACCGGAAAATCGCTTGAGCCTGGCTGTGACAGCGGGGGAAAAATCCTACCGGCGTTCTAACTGATTCAACCGCCGTATTCGTATGTCGAAAACGTGGGGAGCACGCATCCACGTGCTCCCCGATTGCGTGTGCCTACTTCAGGCCACGGGCCTTGAGCAGCGGTTCCACGCTGGGATCCTGACCCCGAAACTCGCGATAGGCGGTGGCCAGGTCGCGGGTATTGCCGATCGACAGGATCTGGTCACGGAAACGCTGGCCGTTGGCGCGATTGAGGCCACCGTTTTCGGTAAACCACTGGAAGGCGTCATGGTCGATCATCTCCGACCAGAAGTAGGCGTAGTAACCGGCTGAGTAGCCGCCACCCCAGATATGATCGAAATAGGTACTGCGGTAGCGCGGCGGCACCTGCGGCAGATCGACCCCGGCGGTCTTGAGAGCCTGGGCCTCGAAGGCGCCGGTATCACTCAGGTCGGTATCGGCTTGCACGGTGTGCCAGGCCAGATCCAGCAGGGCTGCGGCCAGGTACTCGGTGGTGGCATAACCCTGGTTGAAGGTGGCGGCCTTGTTGATCTTGGCCACCAGTTCCTGCGGCATGGCTTCGCCGGTCTGGTAATGGGTGGCGTAGTGGGCGAACACCTGCGGGTCCAGAGCCCAGTGTTCATTGAACTGCGAGGGGAACTCGACGAAATCGCGCGGCACATTGGTGCCGGCCACACTCGGGTACTTCGTATTGGAGAACATGCCGTGCAGGGCATGGCCGAACTCGTGGAACATCGTGGTCACGTTGTCCCAGTTCAGCAGGGCCGGCTGGCCGGCGGCTGGCTTGTTGAAGTTGCAGACGTTGAACACCACCGGACGGGTGCCGGTCAGGCCGTTCTGCTCCACGAATACATCCATCCAGGCCCCGCCGGATTTGCTGTCGCGCTTGAAATAATCGACATAGAACAACGCCAGCGGCTGACCATCGGCGTCGATAACATCAAACACCCGCACATCGGGGTGGTAGACCGGAATGTCGTGGCGCTCCTTGAAGCTGATGCCGTACAACTGGTTGGCGGCGTAGAAAACCCCGTTCTGGAGCACGTTGTCCATTTCCAGATAAGGCCGAATCTGGCTTTCATCCAGATCGAACCTGGCCTTGCGCACCTGCTCGGCATAAAAATCCCAATCCGAAGCCGTGGCGGTGAAGCCGCCCTTCTGGGCATCGATCACCTGTTGGATATCGGCCAGCTCGCCACGGGCCTTGGTCGTGGCCGCAGGCACGGTTTCGTTGAGCAGGCGCAAGGCATTGGCTGGCGTTTGCGCCATCTGGTCGCCCATCGAATAGGTGGCGTAGTCGGCAAAACCCAGCAGCTTGGCCTTTTGCGCCCGCAACTGCGCCAGGCGCTGGATGATGGCGCGGGTATCGTGCTCATCGCCGTGCTCGGCCCGGGTCATGGACGCCTCCAGGATGCGGGCGCGCAGGTCACGGTCTTCCAGGGCCACCAATTCCGGTTGCTGGGTGGTGTTTTGCAAGGACAGCAGCCACTGGCCGTCAAGGTCACGCGCCTTGGCATCGGCTGCCGCCGCGGCGATATCACCCTCGGACAGACCCGCCAGTTGCTTCACGTCGTCGACGATTACCGCCGCGGCCGCGGCGCCGGCCACGATGCGGTTGTGGAAGTCGTTGGAGAGCGTGGCTTCCTCGGTGTTGAGGGCACGCAAGGTGGCCTTGTCGGCTTCACTCAATTGCGCACCGGCACGCACGAAGCCCTGATAGGTTTCCTCGACCACGCGGCGCTGCTCGGCATCCAGACCCGCCGTCTCAAGACCGTCATGGACCGCCTTGATACGGGCGAACAGGGCGTCATCAAGATGGATGGCATCGGAATGTTCCGACAGCTTGGGCACGACTTCTTCCTGGATGGCCTGCCGGGTCGGATTGGTATCGGCCTGGACCACGCTGAAGAACACGCGCGCAACCCGATCCAGAATGGCCCCGGATTGCTCCAGCGGTAGCAAGGTGTTGTCGAAGCTGGCCGGTTCCGGATTGGCCGTGATCGCCGCGATTTCCGCCAGATGCTGACGCATGCCTTCCTCGAAGGCCGGCAGGTAGTCGGCATCGGTGATGGCATTGAAATCCGGAGCCTGGAAGGGCAGGGAGCTGGGGGCAAAGAATGGATTGGTCGCAGCGGCCTCGGCCGGAGCAGCGGCCGAAGACTGGGTTGCGCTGGAAGCAGCAGACGTATTCACGGTATCGGTTTCCTGGGAAGAACACGCCGCCAGGGCCAGACTGATGGCGGCGGCAAGTACAAGTCGATGGGTCACGGTTGGCTCCTGCGGGATGCCGTTTGGGGTCTGCAACGATACTGCAAGCCCGCGTTGGCGAAAACCGGACACGATTGCTTGATCACTCTTATCGAAAGCTTATAATGCGAGACATGAACCGGATTGAATGGACGCCCAGAGCCGCCAGGCAATTACGCAAGTTGCCACAAGCAGCACAGGTGGATATCCGCGATGCGGTACAGGACAAGCTCCCGTATTTCCCCAAGTGCAGTGGCGTCAAGGCACTGGTAAATCACGCCGTCGGCTACCGGTTGCGGGTTGGCAATTACCGGGTGCTGTTCGATTTCGAGGGCACGATCAAACTGGTTCGCATCGAGGAGGTTGGCAAACGCGATGAACACACTTGTTGATATCCAGACCATCAAGGGCCCGGATGGTAGGCCGGCATTCGTGGTGTTGCCGTACGATGATTTCTTGCGTCGCTTTGCCCGCGAAGAAGGACTGATTCCACATGAAGTCGTCAGCGCCACGGTGGATGGTGCCAGCCCCATGCGCGCATGGCGCGAATACCTGGGTTTGACGCAGGCCGATGTGGCGGCGCGCCTTGGTGTATCGCAGGCCGCCTACGCACAAACCGAAACCGCCAAACGCCCGCGCAAAACCACGATGACCCGTGTGGCAGCAGCGTTGCGGATAGGCATTGAGCAGCTTGATTTTTGATGTGATCCGTTGCCTTGGGCAACGAACGCAACTGAAGGCATGGTCAAGACGTGTTCGTGGTCGATACATCCACGCACGGGTACAACCTGGAGTCACTACGGATGCGTTTGCGACGCAGGAGGGTGGAGCGATGGGGTTGCGTGCAGCAATGATCGTGATGATGGTGTGGGCGTGCTTGTGGACGCAGCCGGTGGCGGCGCTGAGCGTGTTCGAGGTGGCGTATGCCTCGCAGGCCGATCTCAAGGTGTATCGGGTGAAATACGCCTCGGAGGCGGATCTGAAGGTTTATCAGGTCAAGTACCGCAGCGAAGCCAGGGGTGATGCCTTGTGGTGGCAGGCGTCCTATGCCTCCGAAGCGCAAGTGAAGATCTATTACGTCGACTACGCCTCGCAGGCCGACCTCAAGGTGTTCGAGGTCGATTACGCCAGTCAGGCGGGCTGGAATGGTGCGCCGCGCGGATTGGGCATGCGCTGAAGATCGTGGAGCTGATGCGGGATCAGTCAGTCACTTCTTGAAGATGCCGCCGAGCACGCCGCGCAGGATCTGGTTGCCGAGTTTGGTGCCGACGGTGCGGGCGGTTTGTTTGGCCATGGTGTCGACCACGCCTTGGCGACGCTTGGTGCCAAACAGCCATTCGTTGACCTTCTGGCCCATGCCACCTTCGGCTTCCGCCGCTTTGCCACCGGCCTTGGCCTGGGCTTCCTGTTGTTGTGTGGCGGCGCGTTCTTCGGCCCGGCGGGTCAGGATTTCATGGGCGGATTCGCGGTTGATCGGAGTGTCGTAGCGGGGTCCGATCGGGCTGCGATTGCGGACCTGGCTGCGTTCTTCCGGGGTGATCGCGCCCATGCGGCAACGCGGTGGGCAGATCAGGGTTTTTTCCACCGGTGAGGGGATGCCCTTGTCCATCAGCATCGAGGTCAGGGCCTCGCCGGTGCCCAGCTGCGAGATGGCTTGCACGACATCCAGGGCCGGATTGGGCACGACGGTCTGGGCCGCCGTGCGCACGGCCTTCTGGTCGCGTGGGGTGAAAGCGCGCAGGGCGTGCTGGACGCGGTTGCCGAGCTGGCCGAGGATTTCGGTGGGCACGTCGTCGGGAAATTGCGAGCAGAAATACACGCCCACGCCCTTGGAACGGATCAGGCGCACCACCTGTTCCACGCGCTGGCGCAAGGCGGGCGGGGCATCGTTGAACAGCAGGTGGGCCTCGTCGAAGAAGAACACCAGTTTCGGTTTGTCCAGATCGCCCACCTCGGGCAGGGTCTCGAACAGTTCCGACAGCAGCCACAGCAGAAAAGTGGAATACAGGCGTGGCTTGAGGAACAGGCGATCGGCGGCCAGTACGTTGACGATGCCGCGGCCAGACAGGTCGGTGCGCATCAGGTCGGAAAGCTCCAATGCGGGTTCACCGAAGAACTGGTTGCCGCCTTCCTGTTCCAGGCGCAGCAAGGCACGTTGAATGGCCCCGATCGAGGCCGTGCTGATCAGGCCGTACTGGGTCGAGATGGTCTTGCGTTCTTCGGCCACGAAGGTCAGCAACGAGCGCAGATCGTCCATGTCCAACAGCAGCCAGCCATTGTCATCGGCCAGCTTGAAGGCGATATCCAGCACCCCGGCCTGGGTGTCGTTGAGCTCCAGCATGCGGGCCAGCAGCATCGGCCCGATTTCCGAGATCGTGGCCCGTACTGGATGTCCGTCCTTGCCGAAAACATCCCAGAACACCACCGGATTGCCTTCGTTGCTGTAGCCTTCGATGCCGATCTGTTCGGCCCGGGCGATGATCTTGTCGTTGCTGGTGCCGGGCATGGCCAGTCCGGCGATATCGCCTTTCACATCGGCCACGAACACCGGTACGCCCTGGCGCGAAAAACCTTCGGCCAGCACCATCAGGGAAACGGATTTCCCGGTTCCGGTGGCACCGGCCACCAGACCATGGCGGTTGCCATAGCGGGTCAAAAGATGGACCTGACCACTTTCCGGGGTCGTGGTGGACTTGCCAACAAGGATCTCGCTCACGGGATGGATTCGGTTTGCCTGGGAAGGGCTTGATTCTATCTGCAGTGGCCAGTGCTGTGGCGAGCCGTGCTTGCCGCTGGCCCGCGCTCTGGTTAGCCTGCCCGCTTTGATTTCT
>CAYRJS010000022.1:8300-17912 GCA_964424535.1 uncultured Aquimonas sp. | reverse complement strand
CCCGCATGGCCGAGGCGCGGATCGCCCGGGCCAAGAACTTCGTGCGCGCCGAGCGAGAATTGAAGGAGCGCGTCGCCAAGCTGCATGAGCGCCTGCTCACCACCAAGCAGGATTTCCACCTCACGCCCGACCACGTCCTGATGGCTGTGAAGACCGGCCTCGCGCTGGGGGGCCGTCCGCCGCTGGAACCCGTCCAACTGGCGGGCGTGCCTCCGGGCAGCGTCTTCCGCATGCCTGCGCTGTCCGGATCGTGGGCGCGCTGTCTGGAAGGATTGCGCCATCCACACACCCAGAAGATGCGGCCCATTACCTTCGATCACGCCATCGCCAGTGGCCGCGACGACGTGGTGCTCGTCCACCTGAATCATCGCTTGGTGCAGATGTGCCTGCGCTTGCTGCGCGCCGAAATCTGGGCGCAGGACGACGTGAAGAAGCTGCACCGCGTCACCGTCCGCACCGTGCCGGATGCGCTTGTCGATGGCCCTGCCGTGGTCGTCGTCTCGCGGCTGGTCGTCACCGGCGGCAACCACCATCGGCTGCACGAAGAACTGACGCTGTCGGGTGGCTACCTGCGCGACCAATCCTTCCGCCGCGAAGAAGGCGTCACCCGCGTCCAGCAGTGGCTGGACGAATCCAAGCCCATCACGGCGGCCTCGTCCCTGTTCGACGCGCTGCGCGTCCGCTTCGACCGGCAGCAGGAAGCCATCCTGAAAGCCGTGGATGCCCGTTCCAAAGAACGTCTCCGCTATCTCACCAACACCTTGCAGACCCGCAAGCAGCAGGAAGTCGGCGACATCGGCACCGTGCTCGACGAACTGGAGAAGGCGATCCAGTCCGAATTGAAGAAGGGCGAGCAGCCCGAACAGCTCGCGCTCTTCACCGAGGACGAGCACACGCAACTGCGGCGCGACATCGCCGCGCTGGAAGCACGTCTCGCGCGCATCCCCGACGAACGCCGGATGGAGACGCAGGCCATCGAAGCCCGCTACGCCAAGCTCGACGACCGCACCTTCCCGGTCGCGGTGATCTTCGTCGTGCCTGAATCCGCAGGAGGTGCTGCATGAGCATGCACCACGAATGGCTCGCGCTCGTCGAAATTTCTGGCCCGTTCCTCGCCGTCCCCGTCCTGAAGGAAGCCTTCCCACAAGGGCTTGAAGAACTCGATGCGGGCAAGCGCAAGCGGCTGCGCCAAGCCTACGACGAGTGGCGCGAGGCCTTGGAAATCGACGATCCCAGCTTCGCAGACTTGCACGCGGCATGGATCGATGAAGTGCTGTCGCGCGGACTGGAACTCGACGAGGACGGTCGCGGCGACGTGCTGAAGCGCAAGGACTGGTGCGCCACACACCTGACCGTCGCGCTGCCCGAACACGGCGTCAGCCTGTCGCCGGACTTCGCCGTCGTCGGCAACGGTGACGCACCGCTGATGCTCGTCCACGCCTACGCGCAGGACGTCGATCTCGACGCCACCCGGAAACTGGACGGCTGGGCCAGCACGCCCGCGGAACGCATGGCCAGGCTCTGTCGCGCCACGGGCTGCCGTCTCGGCTTGGTGACCAACGGCGAACGCTGGATGCTGGTCGATGCGCCGGTGGGTGCGGTCACCACCTTCGCCAGTTGGTATGCGCGCATCTGGGCGCAGGAACCCGTCACGCTGCAAGCCTTCGTCCACCTTTTGGGTATCCGGCGCTTCTTCGTGGACGAAGCGGAACGGCTGCCCGCGCTGTTCGATCGCTCGCTGAAGTACCAGGACGAAGTGACCGACGCCTTGGGCGAGCAGGTGCGGCGCGCGGTCGAGGTGCTGATCCAGTCGCTCGACAAGGCCGACCAAGATCGTGACCGCGAACTGCTGCACGGCGTGAAGGAGGCCGAACTCTACGAAGCCGCGCTGACGGTGATGATGCGGCTGGTCTTCCTGCTGTCCGCCGAAGAACGCGGCCTGCTGCTGTTGGGCGACGAACGCTACGAAGCGAATTACGCGCTCTCGACGTTGCGCATGCAATTGCGCAAAGAGTCCGAGGAAATCCTTGAACGTCGATGGGATGCGTGGTCTCGCTTGTTGGCCCTCTTTCGTGCCGTGTACGCCGGCATCGAATACGAAAACCTGCGCCTGCCCGCGCTCGGCGGCTCCCTGTTCGACCCCGATCGCTTCCCCTTCCTCGAAGGCCGCGCGAAGGGTTCCGACTGGCGCACCGACGTCGCCAAGCCGCTGCCCATCGACAACCGCACGGTGCTGCTGTTGCTCGAAGCCATCCAGCAATTCCAAGGGCGCACGTTGTCGTATCGGGCGCTGGACGTGGAGCAGATCGGCTACGTCTATGAAGGCTTGCTGGAGCGCACCGTCAAGCGCACTTCCGATGTCACGCTGGAGCTTGACGCTACCAAAAAGGCTACATCACCTTGGGTTACGCTCTCAGAGCTGGAATCTGCCCGGTTGGATGGTGCTGCACGTTTGTCCGGGCTACTGAAGGAACGTACCGGTAGTTCCGCCAGCCGCGTGCGCAACGATCTGGCCCGTCCCGTGGACGATGCACTCGCCGATCGCTTGCTGACGGCCTGCAACGGCGACACGACGCTACGCGACCGCATAAAACCGTTCACACATCTGGTGCGCACCGACCCGTGGGGCTACCCGCTGGTCTATCCCGCCGGTGCCTTCATCGTCACTACCGGCTCCGATCGGCGCGAGACCGGCACTCACTACACGCCGAAGTCGCTCACCGAGGCCATCGTCGCCGAGACGCTCACGCCCATCGCCTATGTCGGCCCGGCACAGGGCACGCCGCGCGCGGACTGGGTGCTGAAATCGCCCGCCGAACTGCTCGACCTGAAGATCTGCGACCCAGCGATGGGTTCGGGCGCGTTCCTCGTGCAAGCCTGCCGGTGGCTGGCCGACCGGCTGGTTGAGGCATGGGCATTGGCCGAGGCGCATGGGCACACGGTCGGCATCGACGGGCGGGTGGTGGCCGCCGATGCCGACGTCGAGGCGCTGCCGCGCGACACCGAGGCGCGCACCATCGTCGCCCGCCGCCTCATTGCCGAACGCTGCCTCTACGGCGTCGATCTGAACCCACTGGCGGTCGAGCTGGCCAAGCTCTCCATCTGGCTGGTGACGCTGGCCAAGGGCCGCCCCTTCGGCTTCCTCGACCACAACCTGCGCTGTGGCGACAGCCTGCTCGGCATCCACCGACTGGATCAGCTCACCCAGCTTTCGATGAACCCCACGGGTCAGGGGCAACTGCGTCTGTTCGGGCAGAGCATCGAGCAGGCCGTGCGCGAGGCCATCGAACTGCGGCAACGGCTGCGTGAAATGCCCGTCCGCGACATCCGTGATGTGGAGGCGATGGCGCATCTGGACGCCGACGCGCGTCGCAGGCTGGCAGTGCCGGAAAGCATCGCCGATGCGTTCATCGGGGAGGTGCTGGCTTCGGGTGGCAATGCGACGTCGATTGAAGAAGCTGTCACGATATTGACTATCCAAGCCGGTCAGGCGGTCGCGGGGGAGTATCTCGCGCTTGATGCCATAGTGAAGCGGGCGCGTGAGGCTTTGAACGGCGACCTTCCGCCAGGAAAACCAGTCCGCAATCCATTGCATTGGCCTCTAGAGTTTCCGGAGGTGTTTGCGCACGGCAGCGGTGGATTTCATGCGATCGTCGGAAACCCGCCATTTCTCGGGGGGAAGAAAATCTCAACCATCCTTGGCGAATGCTATCGCAAAGCGGTCGTCACGGGCACTGCTCACGATAGGAAGGGCGCAGCTGATCTTTGCGCGTACTTTTTGTTGCGTGCGAACCAACTCTTGAATGGGACGTTTGGTGCAGCTGGATTGCTCTCAACAGACTCAATCTGTGACGGTGACAACGCCACGATTGGTTTGCGCGGTCTTGCTTCCGATGGCGCGCAATTGATCAACGCGGTCACTAGCATGCCATGGCCGGGCAAGGCCGGAGTGTCGATAGCAATACTTTGTTGGGTAAGGTCCGCTACCAATTGGCGGGGAAAGTATGTGCTCGACGGCAGAGCCGTTGCACGCATCCAGTGGGATTTCACCATTGGCGAGGCTCCTGCAAGAGAGATACACACTCTCAAGTCACGGATTGTGGAGTCGTTCGCTGGCTCGTACATAAACGGTGAGGGGTTCTTGCTTGCACCCGATGAGGCCAAAGCACTTGTCGCCAATAGCGAAAAGAACAGCGTCGTGGTCAAGCCGTACCTCACTGGTGCGGACGTCAACACTCAGGTACAGCAACAACCCACGCGATGGGTCATAGATTTCGGCACTATGTCGAGGTCTGCCGCTGAAGAGTTCTCTGAGTGCTTCAGAATTGTGACGGAGCGGGTCAAGCCTTACCGGGACACGCTCACCAAGCAAATCCACGAGTCTGACTATTGGAAGTTCTGGGACAAACGGTTGTCGAGTTACGCCAAGATCTCCAAATACGAACGAGTTCTCGTTGCGGCGCGCGCAGCAAAAGATGTTCAGCTAACCTGGGTGAAGAACGATGGCATCTTGAGCGACCAATTGGTGGTCTTCATCACCGAGTGCCCTGGCGTCTTTGCTGTCCTTCAGTCCACAGTGCACAACGTTTGGGCGTGGGATGTCTGCACTGGCATGTGGGGTAGCGGCATCCGATATGCCCCTTCTAAGGCGGTTAGCACATTTCCCCTGCCGACTGAGCCGGGGTCTCTGCGTGATATTGGCGATCGGTACTATCAGGCCAGACTTGAATACGAACTCAAGAATGAAATCGGCCTGACTGGCCTGTACAACAGATTTCATGAACCGACCAATAGAGAGCCAGATATTCTGCGCCTCCGTGCCCTCCACCAAGAAATGAACCGATTGGTTCTCCAAGCATATGGCTGGGAAGATCTTGAACTCGGACACGGTTTCCACGAAGTCCCGTATCTGCCGGAGAACGACCGCGTCCGCTTCACCATTTCGGAGACCGCGCGCGTCGAGGTACTACGCCGTCTGTCGGAATTGAACAGCCAGCGATACGAGGAAGAAGTCGCGCAAGGACTCCACGGCAAGGCTTCAATCCGTGCCCCACGCACTAGACGCACCGGCAGCACAGCAACGGCCCAGCCCTCACTCGACTTCGACGCCACTCCCGCCAACGAAGGCCAATACCTCAAAGTCGCCGAACCGCGCCCCGACTATCGTGCCGGGCCAATCCACGCCATCGCCGAGTATCTGAGCACCCATCCCGGCTGGCACGCCAAGGCCGACGTTCTCGCCGTCACCGGCATCACGGATGGACAGTGGAACACCTCCATCAACGAACTGATCGCAGGTGGCAGAGTCGAGCGCCAAGGCGAACGGCGCGGTGCGCGTTATCGACTTACTACTGATTTCAAAGATCAAGGAGATCAACGATGACTGAACGGCTCAATATCACGCGAGGCGTGAACAAGAAACCAGTCACGACTGATGTGCTGGAGCAAAGCCTGGAAGCCTTGCAAGGCATTCAAGGTGAAGTATTCACCGGCTACCCTCTGATCGCCACGCCGGACGGCAAGTATTCGATCGACGCTACCTTGGTGAGTCCGTCCAAGGGCATCGTGCTATTCGATTTGATTGAAGGGCTTGGCGTTGGCGACTACACGGAACGGCAGGATGATTTAGCGAACAAGATCGAGGCGCGGCTGAAGTTGCACCGTGATTTGGTCAAAGGGCGGCAGTTGTTGGTGCCCCTCTCAGTCATTTCCTTTGCGCCGGGAGCCAATGTCGAAGCAGCGGCGGTAGCGGGATATCCGCTCGTCAATGAGCATGGCCTTGCCGCTGTCTTGAACGAGTTGGAATGGGGCGGTGGGAGCGATGACCTCTACCGAATGACGCTATCGGCCATCGAAAGCCTCAGCAGCATTCGGAAAAGTCGCTCCAAGCGCGAAGTGCACCGTGAAGATTCGCGGGGTGCCAAGCTCAAACGCCTCGAAGACTCCATTGCCACGCTCGACCATCGCCAGAACAAGGCCGTCATCGAAACGGTGGAAGGTGTCCAGCGCATCCGTGGGTTGGCAGGCTCGGGCAAGACCATCGTGCTGGCGCTTAAGGCGGCTTACTTGCATACGCAGCATCCTGACTGGCGCATCGCAGTCACTTTTCATACCCGCTCACTCAAGGGGCAGTTTCGCCGTTTGATCAACAATTTCTGCATCGAGCAGAGTGGCGAGGAGCCAGACTGGACAAAGATTAGAGTCGTCAATGCCTGGGGTGCTCCGGGCGGCGATGCACGAGATGGCATCTACTACGAGTATTGCCGTGCGACGGGAACCGAGTTCTACGATTTCAAGAGGGCATCCTACAAATTCGGCGGAAATGATCGTGCCTTTGATGGTGCCTGCCAGGCAGCCCTGGGCAAGGCTTCCGATGACGCGCATCTCTACGATGTTATTTTGGCGGATGAAGCTCAGGACTTTTCTCCGAGCTTTCTCAGGCTTTGCTATGCCATGCTAAAACCGCCGAAGCGGCTAGTTTATGCCTATGACGAGCTTCAAAACCTCTCGGGCAACTCTCTCCCTCCGCCAGAAGAAATCTTCGGCAACGATCAGTACGGTAATCCTTTGGTGACGTTCGGCAATGATCGTAAGCGGGACGTGATCTTGCAGAAGTGCTACCGAAACTCTCGTCCCGTTCTAGTATCGGCCCATGGCCTTGGGTTTGGCATTTACCGTGATGCTCCGCAAGGCGCTGAGACTGGCTTGGTTCAGATGTTCGACTACCCGGCTTTGTGGGAGGAAATTGGCTACAAGGTCAAGGATGGGCAGTTGGCGAAGGGGCAGCACATCGTCCTTGAGCGCACGGAGGAAACCAGCCCAAGGTTTCTGGAGGAACATTCAAACCCGGATGATCTCGTTCAGTTCATCGCATTCGACGATGAAGTGCAGCAGAACGCCTGGCTGGTCAGTCAGATTCAGCACAACTTGACCGAGGACGAACTGCGCCACGATGACATCATCGTCATCCACTCCGATCCTAGAACGGCTCGCGGCACTACTGGGCCCATTCGCAAACGGCTTTTTGATGTAGGCATTCAGACCCACTTGGCCGGTGTCGATACGGATGCGGATGTGTTTTTCAGGACGGATACCCCATCAGTTACCTTCACAGGCATCTATCGCGCCAAGGGCAACGAGGCGGGCATGGTCTATGTCATCAACGCTCAGGACTGCAATGGCTCTGGTACTGGCCTCGCCAGCCTTCGTAACCGTCTTTTCACGGCAATCACTCGTAGCAAGGCTTGGGTTCGCGTCATAGGCTACGGCCCTAAGATGCAGGGGTTGATCGACGAGTTCTCGGCCTTGAAGCAGGCCGACTTCGTTCTTGACTTCAACTATCCCGATGACTCTTTGCTGGGCAAGCTGCGCATCGTCCACCGTGACCTGTCGCCACAGGAGCGGGAGCGACTTGAAAGGAAAAAGAACCAGCTTGCCGACCTCGTGGGAGATTTGGAAAGTGGCCAGCTACAACCGGAAGACCTTGATGACGCAACCCGCGAAAAGCTCAGGAAATTTCTGGGAGATAGCAAATGACGTCATTGACGCCAAAGAGCATCAAGGAAGACATCGACGGATTGATTTCTGGGCTTATCGGGCGTGGTGTTTGCGACGACTCCAATTTTTCAGCGATTCGACCGTTTGGCGGTGGCGCGGAAGTGACGTTCAGTGGAGCCGAGCATGTCTCCATCGCGCTTGGTGACATTGAATACGCTGACATTCATCGTGAATTGGCTGATAAGCGTTCGTACAACATGAAGCTCGTCGATGGTGCGTTGATTCAGATGATGTATCGGGTCAAAGATGACAGGCTGTCGCAGCACAGGCTTGCCTTTTACCCATCTCCAACTCTATTGCCGTTTCGGGACGACCCCGATTCGTACATGGATGATGAACTTTTCATGGAGATTGTTCGGCGCAGAATCGTTCCATTCCCTTTGCGCTTCGATTTCGACGTGCGAGATGATGTGCATGTCGATGTTGCGCATCCCAAAAGCCACCTGACGCTTGGGGATGTAAAAGGATGTCGGATACCTGTTTCGGCTCCGGTGACGCCCCGCTGGTTCGTTGAGTTTGTGCTGCGCAACTTCTATCAGACTGAGACACATGATTTCGTGAGCGGCCTGTCGAAGCATAAGATTCATTTTCAGACCACCATCACGATTAATGAATCGGGGCTGATGCACATGGTGATTCCATATGAAGGCAGAGCGTGAGCTCATGACATCTGCGCTCAAAGCCCCACCCCTCGACACCCTGCTACGCCAAGGCGAATGGAGCACCACCGAATTCAAGGCCGCCCGCGATGCCTTGCCCAAGTCTGCGTTCGAGACGATCTCTGCTTTCGCCAATACACACGGTGGCTGGCTGGTGCTGGGGGTATCGCAAACGGGTGAGCGGTTCGACATCAGCGGCGTGGCCGAGCCGGACAAGTTGCAAAATGATCTGCTGTCCGTGCTCCATGCCGGCGGCAAGGTGAGCCACGATGTGCAGGTGGCGGAGCACCGCTACCTGCACGACGGCAAAACCGTGCTGGCCTTCCATGTTGCCGAGAACCCTCGCACGCGCAAGCCGGTGTATCTGGATGGTGACATCCGCCGCACCTTCATTCGCAAGGGTGGTGGTGACTACCGGGCGCAACAGCTCGACATCGAACGTCTGTTGCGTGATGCCACCGCCGACCGCTGGGATGGGCAGCCCTTCACCCGTGTTGATCTGGCCGAGGCGCTGCACAGCGGCAGCCTGAAGTGGTATCGGGATCGCTTTCACGCCACCAATCCGGGTTTTGATGTGGAGCAGCCGCATCACGACTTCCTCTATGAGTGGGGCTATCTCGTCAAGGATGGTGGCCAACTGTTGCCTACGCGCGGCTGCATCGCGCTGTTTGGCTCGTTGCGCGGTGTGCGCAACTTGCTGCCGCGCCCGATTCTGGATGTGCGATTTCTGGGCTACGGCAGCCAGGACGAGATGCCGGAGACGCGCTGGATCGATCGCCTCGTCTGCGAGGAAAACATCATTCAAAGCTGGCAGCAGTTGCTGGCCAAATACCTCTTCTTCATGCCGAAGTCGTTCCGCGACATTGATCCGGCCACTTTGGAACGCCGTGACGCACCTGCCGGGTTTCGTGTGTTCCGCGAAGCGGCAATGAACCTGCTGATCCACCAGGACTATGGCGACCATTCGCGGAAGGCGGTGATCCAGTTCTTCACGGACGGTATCCAACTCTGGAACCCCGGCGACAGCTTCGGCGGTGATGAAAACTTGCTGGAGCCAGGGGAAAAGGAGGTGCGCAACCCCGCCATCGCAATGGCCATGCGCCGCATCGAAATGTGCGAGCAGGCTGGCACGGGTTTGCGGATGATGCGCCGTGAATGGCAGGCGTTGGGTCATGCCGAACCGCAGTACCTTGATGACCGGGCGCGCAAGGCGTTTCAGATTTTCCTGCCGGACGCTGCCTCACGTGTTGCATGGCTAACGGGAGCTGCGGCAGTGACCGATCCAGTCGCAGGTGAAGTCGCAGGTGAAGTCGCAGGCGAAGTCACAGGCGAAGTCACAGGTGAAGTCACAGGTGAAGTCACAGGTGAAGTCACAGGTGAAGTCACAGGTGAAGTC
>CAYRJS010000022.1:0-8200 GCA_964424535.1 uncultured Aquimonas sp. | reverse complement strand
TGAAGTCACAGGTGAAGTCACAGGTGAAGTCACAGGTGAAGTCACAGGTGAAGTCGAACGCTTGCTTCTGGCATTGAAGGGCGATATGACCCGTAAGCAAATGCAGGAAGCCCTGGATTTGAAAGGTGCGGATCACTTTCGCAATGCCTACTTGCTCCCAGCGATTGAGGCTGGCCTGATCGAAATGACCCTCCCCGATAAACCTCAAAGCCGGTTACAGAAATACCGATTAACTGCGTCGGGGCGACACCTGCAAGCCTTGGTGGTACAGCAGCGGAAGGAGTCAGTCGATGAATGATGCCAGCGCGCGGAGCATTAGGCCTGACGGGGGGGCTTCATGACTTGGAATCCGGGACAACTCGTCCGTCATATTGATGATCCGGCAAAGATCGGTACGGTCACGGATCAAACTCGTACACGCACATCCGGCGTGCAATACCGTGTGAATTGGAATGGGCGTCTGGATTGGCACTACGAGGAGGAGTTGGTCGCAGCCGATGCGGGTGGCGATGATCCTCTGGAACTGATCCGAGAAGGACGTTACGGGCGGGTGGATGACCTGCGCCAGTTGCTGACGCACATCCATCTGGCCGGACGGCTGTCGAATGTCGTCTATGCGATGGGTCTGACCCAGACCGATTTCTATCCGCATCAATACAAGCCCTTGCTCACCCTGCTGGACTCGCCCGTCAACGGCCTGCTGATCGCTGACGAGGTGGGTCTGGGCAAAACGATCGAAGCGGGACTGATCTGGACTGAACTGCGTGCCCGCTACGATATGCGCCGCCTCCTGGTGGTGTGCCCCGCCATGCTACGGGAGAAGTGGCGGTTGGAGCTTTCGTCACGCTTCGGTCTGGACGCGCGTGTCGTCGATGCGGAAACGCTGCGGCAAGAACTGGATTCGACCGAGCATCGGGAACGCGCGTGGATCGTCAGCTACCAAGGCGTCCGCGTGCCGAGCGATTGGGATGCCAACGAGAGCGACAAGCCCAAGCGATCGGTTCGGGCCCGGCTCGCCGATCTGCTCTACCAGAACGCCGATCAGGAACCACTGCTGGATCTGGTGATCTTCGATGAAGCGCATTACATGCGTAACGAAGAAACGGGCGCGTGGCGGACGGGCAGCTTGCTGAGGGATGTCAGCACACACCAGTTGATGCTGTCGGCGACGCCGATCAATCTCGGTTCGGATGACTTGTTCAATGTATTGCGGTTGCTCGACCCGGATCATTTCGAGTATCCGGAGGACTTCCGAAACGTCGTCCTTGCCAATCGTCCTGTGATCGCCGCGAGCGACGTCGTGCGTGATCCCACAAACGATGCCGACCAGATCATGGCGGCGCTCCGCAAAATCGAATCGTCTCGATGGTTCGAGCGATCGGAGCGGGTCGATCGCTTGATCGAGGAAGCGGAGGCGATCGAGGACTGGACGAACGACAGGCGTATCGATATCGCCGCGAAACTCGAACGACTCAACTTGCTCGCGCACATCGTAAGCCGCACGCGCAAACGGGAGGTTCAGTCCGACCGCGTGTTGCGTGACGTCACGGTGTTCGAGCCGGAAATGTTGCCCGTGGAGCGGGAGCTTTATCAGGCGATCACCGAAGGAACGCGGGAGTATGCGCTGGCCAATGGCATTGAGCACGGGTTCCTGCTCTCCACGCCGCAACGCATGGTTGCGTCCAGTCCGGCCGCCTTGCTGCGAACGTGGCGCGACAACGGCCTCGACGCCGACGCCCTCGCGGCGGCGATGGACGAAGTCGACGAAGACGAGGAAAATCTGGCTGAACGAACATCTGGCCTCAAACAGTGGCTGGCGAGCAGAACACTGCCCCAGTTCGGGTTAGGCGACCTGAGCAGGAACGATTCGAAATTCGCAGAACTTTCCAAGGCGTTCAAGCGGTTCATGGCCGAGGATCGGGACGCCAAGGCCATCGTGTTCACCACCTTTCGCGGCACGGCGCGCTATCTCGTCGAGCGGCTATCCGCCGAAAACGTGGAGGCCGGTTTGCTGATGGGTGGGGCGGAGTTCGACAAGGAAGCCGTGGTCTCCGCCTTCCGCGAGGACAGGAACTGCCGCGTGTTAGTCTGCACGGACGTGGCCGCCGAAGGCGTGGATTTGCAGTTCTGCCGCCTCGTCGTCAACTACGATCTGCCGTGGAACCCGATGCGCATCGAACAGCGGATCGGTCGTATCGATCGCATCGGTCAACAATCCAAGCGCATCTTGGTGTGGAACTTCGTCCACAAGGACACGATCGATGCACTCATCATTGCAAGGCTGGCCAAGCGCATAGGCGTCTTCGAAAGCACTTTGGGGGAAACGGAGGAAATCCTCGGCCAAGTGCGCAAACTCGAAGACGTCTTGTTGTCGAAGCATTTGACCACCGATGAAGAAGCGCGCTTGATCGAAGAGGTGGCGCTGGCGATCGAGAACGCCAAACGCAAACAGGAAGAGCTGGAGCGAGAGGCGATCCAACTGGTGGCGCACGGTCAGCAACTGCTGGCGCAGATCGAGGCCGCGCGCGGCGATGGAAAGATCGTCACCCGGCACGATCTTATTCGCTACGTCGATGGGTGCCTCAGAAACGTTCCCGGTTGTCGGATCAATGCTGCGCATGGTGATGCGGACACGTTCGACATCGGCTTGAGCCCCGGCTTTGCTGCGGAACTGGACGAGTTCGTGAGGCGGGAGAATCTGGTCGGGAAGACGGGCCTTACCTCCGGCCAGACGAAGCGTTGTCGCTTCACCGACAGGATCACCGACAAGCCGAAACCCGGCGAGGAGATCGTCCATCGCTTCCATCCGGTCGTTCGTTTCCTGTCGCGCAAGGCCGACGGAGCGGATGATCGCTTTCCGCTCTACGCTGCCAGAGTCGCCGCCGAAGGCATCAAGGCGGGCCGATATGCGCTGATGACCCGGCTGGCGAGCTTTTCCGGCGTGAAGGAGGAAGAGCATCTCTTGGTCGCTGCCGTCCCTCTCGACCGTGAACCATCCCTCGACGATCGAGTGGCGGAAGCCTTGCTCGACTCGGTCAGGAAGTCGGGTGATGACTGGCCGACGGTGGCGGTGGATGTCCTTCCGGATACCGGGGTGGCCGCCGCAGAGAGGAGCGAGGAAATGCTCAGGGATCGGTACAAGGCGATCAAGGATGAGAAATGGCGCGAGAACAGAGACCGCGCCGACGTGCTTTCCCAACTATTGGATGATCACATCCGAAAGAAACGCGAGGGGTTCGAGAAGCGGATCAGCAATCACGAATACGCTGCATCGCTATATGGAAATGGCCCGGATGGCAAGCGGCGCAAGGGCTTGGCGAATGCCGAACGCAAGAAGATGGAGGATTTTCTGGCCCGGATGGAAACCCGTCGGGCGATGCTGGAACGCAAAAGTCAGGCCTTTTCGGCCGAGACGCGAGACATCTGCGTCTTGCTCGTGGACGTGGTGCGGGCGGGAGGTCGTCCATGAAGAGTTGGAAAGATCAGCTGCGGGATCTCAAGAACGCATTGCGTGGGTCGGGGCGCGGCAAGGAACGAGGTGATGAGCCGCTCAAGATCGACTTCGACCCACCACCAGCGTGGCTGGCTGGTGGTCAACCGACCCCGAAGAAGCCGTCTGCCCGGAATCCCGTTTCGAAACCGGCCACTCCGGTCGTCGCAGTCGTGGTGCCCGACACCAAGTCGCCACCCCCCCCGGTGGCTCGAACACCACCGCCATTCAAACCCCGTATTGACCCCAGATGTGTGCTGGACATGCCGGAGTGGAGCGACGTCGGCAGATCGTTGCAGCATCCCGATCATCGAGGCGAACGATCGGTACCGATGGCCGTCAGAATCGGGGTGGATTTTGGAACTGCTTTCACGAAAGTGGTGATACGAGCAGGTGTCGATCTGGTGCCCATCGAATGGTCTGCTGTTACGAGGGACGATTCGGAAACTGGACGCTATGTGATTCCCGGTTTCGTCGTTCGCGCGCCGGACGGTGAATTCTGCTGGCGGCATCTCACCGAGGGTGATATTCGAGGGAACCTCAAGCTCCCGGTCATCGAGATGGCAGAGGCGGATGAGTGTCCGATAGCCACCGTTGCGTATCTGGCGTTGGTCATCCGCTACGCGAGAGCGTTCTTATATCGGAACGCGGAAATTGGACGAAAACTCGTCGGGCGTTCGCTGCGCTGGGAGCTGAACATCGGTTGTCCCACCGAGCCACACGAGAACCCCAAAGTCGTGGATGTATTCCGGCGCATCGTTCGAACCGCGTGGTTGTTGGCGGCGGAAGATCGGGTCGCAGAGCAAGATGTTGTGGCTGCATGGTCTTTGGCCGATCGTGCAATAGACCTTGAAGCAGAACCGGGTGTCGTGCCGGAGTTCGTCGCTCAAATCGCCGGGTATCTGGGGTCGCCGCAGGTGAAGGAAGGTCTGCACGCGCTGATCGACATCGGGGCGGCCACCCTTGACGTGGCGACGTTCAATGTCGTACTGCGAAACGATCGGGCATCACCACCACGCATTCCCATCTTCTTTTCTGCGGTGCGCCCCCTCGGAACTCACTACCTGCGCCACAACCGCCATTCCAGACTCGACCTTGATCTTTCGTGGAACGATGCAGCACCCGTCGAATCGTCCGATGACTTCGGACAACGAAATGGGAAGCCTTTGGGCGAAGTCATTGCAGCGGACAATGACTTCGCAGAGAAGGTATCTCACAGCATATTTGTGATTGTCAATGGAACGCGTACTAATGCACGTGGTGACCCAGGGGGGGCAGCCTGGCGTGATGGGTTACCTATATTTATCACGGGCGGTGGGTCAAATTGCCAAGTTTATCGTCAGGCGATCAACATGGTGCAGAGTAAGTTAAGAAACGCACTAGGTCAGAAGAAGGGTCATCCGAATCTGTTTCGGTTTATTGAGTTAAGCCCTTCTTCCGAGAAGATACAGCAACTCGCAGAGAGCAACCGGCTGACCGTGGCGCTCGGGCTGACGGAGGATGCCGAGAACATCGCCCGTGTCATCCCCCATCGAGACATCGAGCCCATCACATATAGCACGAGGGAACGTGCCGATCACACGGATCTGTATGGAGACCGGTGATGAAAAATAATTCCAATACTGGAGCGGCCAGTAGTCCGAACGCGTGGATCACCGTCGATCACGGCCTCGGCACGGATCGCAGGCTCGCGCACTACACCCTCGTCCTGAAGGGTGACCGATCCCTGTATCAGGCCATCACCGAGGATGAGTGGGTGCTGGTGCTGAACCCTGCCGGGGAGATCGTGCGCGCAGGGCGCGTGCTGCGACTCCGTTCCGATCTCGAAACCACCACGATCTTCTTCGACCGGCTGTCGGTCGCCGACGCTCCGGTGCCGATCGCCAGCGTTTCGCTGGCCCCGCCGTCCTCGGGCAACGTCGGACACATCCAGTGGGATGAGTTCGTCACGGCCTTGTCCACGGCGCTGCATCAGACCGTGGAAGGTGTGCCGTCGATCAAGGATCAGAGCTACATCCGCGAACTGCTGCAACTGGCCGTGGTGGACGATCTGCTCGGCCCGGCTGGCGGCCCATATGAGCGCATCGTGGATATGAGCGTGCGCGACCGCTATCTGGTCGGCAAGTTGGCGCCACGTGAGGATGCGAAAGGTGGTATCGAAGGGCTGGAAGGCCCGCTGGCCGACGAGGATGCCGAGGAGCCTACCGACCCCATCGTCCTCGGCCAGCACGAACCCGGAGCCGAGTTCGGTACGGCGACCGGACGGGTGGAGCCCGAATCGGACAGCTCGGACGAGATCGACGCCGCCAGCAATCAATCGCTGGTGCCCAGCAGTTTCGGCATGACCTTCTGCGTGAATGGCGACGCCGAACGCATCGAGGTCGAGGCGCGTTGGGGCAGCTACGAGCGCGTGCCGAACGACGAACACGAACTGACCCGGTCCAATGGTCAGAAGGCCAAGGTCTGGCGGCGCATTCCTTGCGGCGGGAAGCTGATGCTGCCGCTCACCGAAGGCGTGATTTCGCATCAGGCACCGGACGCGAACCGTCCGGCGGTGCGTATTCAAGGCTCCATCCGCGCCAAGAACGCCAACGGCGACCGCTTGGTGACGCTGTTCCTGATCAACGCACAGGAAGAACCCGACACCAACCGCGACACGGCGTGGCTGTTCCAGCCGGAGCTGATCGTGCGCGCGGAAGCGGAAGCGCCCAAGCGCGCCATCTTCCGCCGCCGCCCCGTGCTGGACGCCGACGGCATGGACACCGAACGCGAGTCGCTGGAGATGATCTACCGCAACCGCGTGGAGTTCGCGGTCGGGCATGGCGTCGCCGTCCACGCCGAGACGGCGGACGATGTGACGCTGGCCACCGAGGTGCGCACCATCGTCCTGCCGCAGTACGAGGTGCAGGTGACGGAGACACCGGGCCTCGACCCCGCCGACCGTCCGGCGATGAAGCAGATGGTGGAAAGCGGTCTGCTCGACATGCAGCGGCTCGCCACGCTGGATGTCACCGAGTTGGTCGATGCCCTGAACGTGCTGACGAAGGACTACGCCGCGTGGATCGAGGAGCAGCGGGAGCGCATCGGCGAGGACGTGGTCGGGTATGACGCGCAGGCCGCACAGGCGCTGGATCGGTGTCAGGAAATCCAGTCCCGTTTGCAGCAGGGCATCGACACGCTGAAGAACGAGGAGAAGGCGCTGGCGGCCTTTCGCTTCGCCAACCGGGCGATGGCGAGCCAGCGCGTACGAAGCCAGTACGCGCTCGAAGTGCGGCGCGGGCGTGACGTGACGGTCGATCAATTCGATCTGCCAAAGAATCGGAGCTGGCGTCCGTTCCAGTTGGCGTTCCTGCTGCTGTCGATCCCGTCGCTGGCCGACCCCACGCATCCTGATCGCGTACAACCGATGGAAGCCCATGCCGATCTGCTGTGGTTCCCCACCGGCGGCGGCAAGACGGAGGCCTATTTGGGCGTGGCGGCATTCACGATGGCGATCCGCCGTCTGCATGGCAAGCTCGGCGGCTTCGACGCCTCGCGCGGACTGGCTGTGATCATGCGCTACACGCTGCGCCTGCTGACCTTGCAGCAATTCCAGCGCGCCACCGCATTGATCTGCTCGATGGAAAAACTCCGACGGGATGCTCTCGTTCAAGGTGATGAATCGCTCGGCAAGGAGCCTTTCACCATCGGTCTCTGGGTCGGCAACAAGGTGACGCCGGGCACGACAGAGGAAAGCCATCGCGCCATTCAAGATTTACGTGATTCGGGAAAGAACAAGGCAGGACGTACTTCGCCCTTGCAGCTCACCAGTTGCCCGTGGTGTGGCTCCACGATCGACCCCGGAAAAGACGTCGTCGTCGACAAGGATCGCGGTAGGACGATCGTGTACTGCGGCGACAAGAAAAGCAGTTGCACGTTCTCTCGTGGCAGGTCGAGCAGTTCGCCGCATCCCGGCATCCCGGTGCTGACCGTAGACGAAGAGATCTACCACCGCCCGCCGACGATGATGATCGCCACCGTGGACAAGTTCGCCATGATGGCTTGGCGCGGTCAGGTGCGCACGCTGTTCGGTCGCGTGAATCAGGAATGCGAGCGTCACGGCCTGCTGTGGCGCGAGGCGGACTGCTGCACCGGCAATCACACCGCCGGGAAAGGATTGCCTGCGGTCAAGGTCAAGAACGTCGCACCGATCCGTCCGCCCGACCTGATCATCCAGGACGAGTTCCACCTCATCAGTGGGCCGTTGGGCACGATGGTCGGCTTGTACGAATCTGCCGTCGATGAACTTTCCGGTTGGACGCTCGACGGCAAAACGGTCAAGCCCAAGATCGTCGCGTCCACGGCAACGGTACGCAAAGCCCAGGAACAGGTAAACAACGTGTTCATGCGGCGCGTGTCGGTCTTCCCGCCGCATGGCTTGGACGTGGAAGACAACTACTTCTCGGTGCAGCGCCCGATTGAGAAGCGACCCGGACGGCGCTATCTGGGGGTGTGTTCGCCCGGCAGCTCACGGCCCGCGATGTTGATCCGCGTATATACCGCCTTCCTCACCGCAGCCCAAGCCCTGTTCGACCGCTTCGGCGAGCCTGCCGACCCGTACATGACGATGGTCGGCTACTTCAACTCCCTGCGCGAGTTGGGCGGGATGCGGCGCTTGGCCGAGGACGACGTGCAGACACGTTCCTACCGCGTGCAGATGAGCATGGTCGA
>CAYRJS010000021.1:0-18337 GCA_964424535.1 uncultured Aquimonas sp. | reverse complement strand
GGTTTTGCAATTCGTCGCGACGCGAATCCAGCCAATCGGCCCGACCTACGGCCGACGGGTTCTCGCCCCGGCGCCGGGCTTCCATTTCGCGGAAGTCGCAAAAATCCTCGTAGGCATCCAGTTCGTGCTTGAGCTGGCGCACGCACAATTCGATCATGATGGCGTCATCGAGGTAACCCAGTACCGGTACCGAATCGGGGATCACGTCCGCCGGATCGGCAAAGTACACCAGGGCTGCGAGCACGTTCTTGCGGTCCTCGTCGCCAAGATTCCAGCCCTCGTCACGCAGCATGGCAATGAGGTCGTCCAGCTTGGCCAGGCGCTGAGCGATGAAATCGGGCACCGAAACTTTCTGGGCGTCCTCCAGCAGGCTCATGCAGGCGGCTATGACTTCCTCGGTACTCTTGTTGCCTGCCGCTTCGGTAGCACTGCGCTGGGCAGCAAGAAAATGCTCGAGGTCCTGATCACTCAGCTCGAACGAAATGTTCATGGGCATGGGACGGTCCTGCAGCGTAGCCAGTAAAGCGGCTAGCCTAGCGAAGCTGGCACAGGCCCGTCAATTGAGTTGCCACCGACCCTACAGAATGGGCGCCAGGCCGGCACCAAATGCGGTCAGGACCCGGGTATAGATGGACTTGAGCGGGACATCGACCTCGGGGAAATCCCCGACCGGTTCGTAGCACTGGGCAAACTTCGGATCATCGCGTGGCACCGGTGAGCACCCGGGTTTCATTTGCCAACTGGTGGCGTAGCGGAACGGCCAGATATCGAACAGCGGCAATGATTCGAAGGCTTTGCCGAGACTGTAGTTGAGTCCGGACAGGATCACTGGCTTGGGTCGCGGGGCGATCACCCAGGCATTTTCCGGTGCGGTGTCATCCAGGATGTGCTCGGCCAGGGTTCGGGCAAATTCGGCATCGTGCACGATCACCACACTCTCGGTGTTGTAGTGATCCGAGCGGGGGTCGAAATTGTGCGTGCCAACCAGGGCGATGCGCTCGTCGATCACCACCGACTTGGCGTGCAGGCTCATGCGGATGCCGGCACGCTGCAGGGAAATCTGGCCACCACGACTGCTGCCCGAACCCCGTCCGGTGGAACCAAAGGCCCGGCGTGATTCGGTCGCGTGTTCGCCCAGCACCGGTCCGGTCACCTCCGGCACCTGCCCCAGGGCCAGTTCCGGATCAATCGGTGCAGATCCGGGAAACGGCTTGTACTCATAGATATGCAGGCCGAATTCGCGCAGATAACGGCGCTTGTACTTGTGCGAGAGCGCATACACCGGAAAGGCATCGGTGGCGGCCAGGGAATTGGTGGACACGATCATGCGCGGCGGATGTTCGCTCTGGTGCAAGGCGCGCAGGTTGTCGCGCGCGGTACGGGAAAACACCAGATACGGCGTCTGCAGGATGATGCGCTCGTGGGCCGAGTTGAACAATGTCAGCAATTTGCCCGACAGATCGCGGGCCTCGCTCCGGCTCTCGGACTTTTTGCCCGCGTCCTTGCCGGGACGATCGGAAATGAACTCCACCTCACCCACTGGATGAACATGCTCAAGCAGGCGCGAGGCGATCTGCTGCGGGTCATCGGCCTGCTGCGACAGCAAGGCCACCCGCTGCGGATTCTGCACCGCTCCGGCCAGTTGCATCGGCGTGCTCGATTCGATCCGGCGCAAGCGTCGACGCACATCGCGCAAGGCCGCTGCCGGCACGCTGCGCTGGTTGCGCCAGAAGCGGTTGAAGGACGCTTCCATCTGGGTTGTGGCTGGTCCTGCCACCAGCACATCGCGGTCGCGGTAGTTGAACTGGTGATCCCAGTCGAAATAGCGGTTCTGGTAATTGCGTCCGCCGGTGATGCCGATGACGCCATCGACCAGCAACAGTTTGTTGTGCATGCGCTGGTTGAAGCGGGTAAAGCAACAGACGATGCCGGCGACGAAATCCAGCTTGCCGGTGCGGGCCTTGCCAAAGGTCGGGTTGTACAGGCGCAACTGGAAATTGACATGGGCGCGAGCCAGGCTGGAAACCAGTTCCAGGTCATCGACACTGAACAACTGGTCCAGCAGCACCCGCACCTTGACCCCGCGCCGGGCCGCCGCCAGCAATTCCTCCAGCACCATGAAACCGGCATCGTCCTGGGCGTAGATGTAACTTTGCACATCGATGCGTTCGCGCGCGGCCCGGATCAGGTTGATGCGCGCCAACAGCGCATCCTGGCCGTTTTCCAAAAGCAGCAACTGGTGTTGCGGCAGCGCCGGTTCGCCCAGGAAACCGGCAGCGTCGGTCAGGTCATACAGGGCCGATGCCTGGGCGCAATGGTCGGGCAGATGGCAGGTCAATCGAGTGTCCTGCAGGACGCGTACATCTTCACGCGCCTGGCGGATGGTCTGGCGACTGGGCATGCAGGCGCTCAAGGCCCCGATCAGGAGCAACAGCAGGCCCAGCCGCATGCACACGGTCACTGCCGCGCGGCTCGGCTGGATCGGTTGGCATTGGTTCGTCATGGCGCTGCGACGGTATCCGGCGCGGCCGGAACCAACTGCATCACCAGCCACAGATGCACGGCATCACCCAGGCTCAGACGGCGGGCATCCATGCCAAAAGCACTGCGGCTGACCTCACCTTGCACCTGCACCGGGCAAGCAAGGCCCGGCTCTGGACACGCTGCCGGGGACACGTCAAGTTCGAGGGTACGGGTGACACCTCGCAGGCTCAATTCACCTTCGATCAAGCCGCCTGTCTGCAGGCGTTCGCTGTCGATGGCGCGCGAGCGGTAACGGATATAAGGATGCTGCTCGACATCGAAGAATTCCGGCCCCTGGGCCCAGGCCAGAGACGCCGCCCGCTGCATCTGCAGGGCCCGCACGTCGATCTGAAGATCGACATACCAACTGCCGGTTTCAAGATCCCGTTGCACCGTGCCTTCAACGATCGGAAACGTCCCCTCGATGCGCTTGAGCCAGAACGGGCGCACCCAGAAACCGGCGTCGGTCCGATCCACATCGATCTGCAGACTCTGCGCCGGCACCGAGGTGCTGCCCAGCAACAGCAACAGGCCCAGCACCAGGATCAGCGCAGATGGATCCATGGCTGCGCGGCCGGCATCGACCCAGGCAAAAATCCCGGCCGTGTGGCCATCCACGGACCTGATCGATACGCTTGTCCTGCCACGCATGGACACCCGCCCCGTTTCAAGGCGACCAGAAGGCCGAAAGCTCCGCACAGCCTGGTTCGATCACTTCGGTATCCGGCAAGCGGATGACGGCCACAGCCGCCGGTGGCATGCCGCGAAAAGCACCCGAGCGGCCCGAACACAACAAGGCCACCAGTTGTTCCAGACCCGGGTTGTGGCCCACCAGCATCAAGGTTTCGACCTCGGTGTGCTCATCCAGCACCGCCAGGAGATCACCGGGCGAGGCCTCGTAGATCCGCGCATCGATACGCGTGTCGACATAGCCCATGCGTTCCAGCACCCGCGTGGCCGTTTGCCGGGTGCGCTGGGCGTTGGAACACACGACCCGGTCAACCGCGCCCAGGCCTGGCAGCGCGGCCAGGTAATCCCCGGCGGCATCGGCCTCGGCTTCGCCCAGCACCGACAAGGTGCGCTCGATATCGGCTCCGACCGAGGCTTCGGCGTGGGCATGCCGCAACAGGATCAACTGGCGCAAGCGGCTCATGGGCGGATTGCTCCCATCGGCAAGAGAACCTTGTTGCCGCGTATCCAGTCGCCCTGCAACGGTGCCGGCAGGCTGATATCAGTGCTGATAATGGCCTTGTCGACCTGCTGCCACTGCAGTTTCAGGCTGCCGGCTGGCGCCACCCGACTGGCCGCATCCCAATCGTCATAGTGCAGGCAACCCGGGCAATGCGGTCGATAGTTGCTCAAGGGCACAACGCCGTTGGCGCCGATGGCTCCTTCACTGAGTACCCAGCGCGGTTTGCCCTGGCTGTCGTAAAAGTAGGGCAACACCACATCCATGCGATTTTGGCCCAGACGCAGGCTTTCCACATCCAGGCCCCAGCCCGACTCGGTATAGGGGAACCAGTGCTGGGTATGGTCCGGATCGGCACGTGCCAGGCCTTGGGTAGTCAGGTCCAGCACCTCGGCGCCGCTGCGACCATCATTGAAGCGCCAGGCCATCATGATCTGCTCATTGGTCAGATTGGCGATATGTATCTGCCCGACCAAATTTTGTTGTATCAGCAATTCTCCTGGGTAAGGCGGTACTTCCGGGATCTCCAGATCGGACAATCCATCGGGGAAGGTCATGTACAGCAAGGGTGCCACCAGCAGGTTGTCGCGGAATTCTCCCGCAGCGATATACCAGGCCGAAGTATGGTCGCTCGCACCGGTGTACCAGACTCCGCCAAAGTCGTGATAGTTGAAACCATTACCCTGTCGCGCGAGGTTGGAGTAATTGCCATCCCGGGTCCCCCGATCCATGTCCGGCAGCGGACACGAGGACACTTGGACACAACTGTCTGCCACGGCTCCGATCGCATGGCTGCTGGCAAGCGTGCTGAAAGACGCCGCCGCCGCCGTGGCGATGTAGTCGATCCGCAAGGGCACCCCGCAGCCGGCATCGGTCGATATCGCCAGGGGTACGTTGACAGTGGCACTGCCACCCGCCTGGATGGCCGGCAGGCTTACGGTGGGGGATTCCAGGCGCAGCACCGGCTTGGCTTCAGCCAGAGCCTGGGGCGAATGGATGCACAGGGCGCTGTTTTCCCTGGCTGGCTGGGCATAGCTTTGGCACCACAGGTTCAAGGGATCGTTGCCACCCACGCCGATCAAACCGATATTGGCCAGATCGCCTTCGTCCGGCGCGGCGGTGCTGTATTGATAGGCGACCTCACCGGTCTGGGCATAAGCCACGGCCTGGAATTCAAAGTCGCCTTCCAGATCTTCGCCCGCACCCATCCAGTAGCCCATGCCGGTCCACTGGAAAACATGGCAGCCCTGGGCCACACCACTGCTGGCCAGGCGCGGACAGGTAGCGAACCAGCGATAACGCAAACCATCACCCGCGCCTTCACGCACCACCATGTCATCGTGGTAGGGCCGCAGTTGCGGCCCACGGGCACCTTCATCCAGTTCCCCGCTGCAATCGACGTAGTAATCACCGCCGGTTTCCTGCGGATCAAAGGAGACATAGCCGTTGGTGGACATCACGGCCTTGGTCCAGGTCTGGCCATACAATTGGAAACCGGGGCCGCCCAGGGTGATTTCGGTGCTGCGCGCATCATCACGAGGACCGTAGTTGTTGCCATTGCCGACATAGGTTTCCAGCGCCGGCACGGCCAGGGCGCCCTGGGCGATGTCGATGAACTGGTAGCCACAGCTGGTCGCCCCTTCGTAGCCAGCCTCGTTGTCGATGCCATTACCTACCAGGCTGCCCACGGGGGCAAACAAGGCGTGGGCACCGGCGGGCAAGGCGGCCCCACCCCGGTTCTTGAAGGTGACCGGCAGCGTGAACCGTTCGCCTGGATCAAAGCTCCCATTGTCGTTGCCACAGACCTGCTGGGCCGTACCCACCTGGGTGACTTCAAGCACTGGGGCCGCGATATCCAGGGCTTGGGTGACACTACCGACACAGCCGTCGGAGTCGCGCACCCGCACCCAGACATTGAACGAACTCTGCTCGGGGAAGGACAGCTTGACCGTGCTGCCACCCTCGCGCTCGATCACGCCATCGCCATCGATATCCCACAAATAGGTATAACCGCCGGCACCGCCCCGAGCGCTGGCCTTGATTTCAAAGCTCTGGCCGGCCTTGGGCGCGGTGGCAAACGCGCTCGAAGTCAGACTCACCTGCGGGGCATCGCAGGTGCTCTTGCCCGGCATGACCTGGGGATTGGCACCACTGCGGTCCAGGGCTTCACGTACGCTGATGCCGGTATCGCTGGCAATGTCCCAGGCCCGGCTCAAGCGGCCATAGCAGTCATAGCCTTCGGCATAGCCACAACCGGCGTCGCCTCCGGTCAAAACCCCTATCAGCAAGCCATTGTCGCCATTCCACAGGCCCGAACCCGACGATCCGCCCTCGGTGGTGCCCAATTCATAGGGGCCGACCCGCCAGTGGGTCGTGCTGTCCGGCCCACCGACATAACAGTTGTACATGACGGTCGGCGGGTCATCCTCGAACACCAGGCGTTTTTCATGGCCGCTGGGATGATGGATGCCCACGGTGGCGGACGGTATCGCGCCACTGCGGTCCCAGCCGCTGAAGTAGGCCTGGGCCAATCCCGGCATCGGGCTGTTGAGTTCAACCACGGTGAAATCGGTCGCCTTGTTGGTCGAAACCAGGGTCGCTCCGCCCATCTGCACGGCCCGGGTATTGGGGCGCACCGGCAAGGCCGAGCCATTGGGGCCGCTACCCACAGTCCGGCAGGTCGGGCTTTCATAGCCCCAATAGAACACCATGCTGGCCGCCGTGCTGGCATCGGAAACGCAATGGTAGGCCGTGGAAAACCGTGGCTGGTTGATGTCCTTGTCGTCATTGCCGGTGTTCATCAAGGTGCCGGTACACATCAACTGGTCACCGGCGGCGGAAAAGGCATAGCCGGCCACGGCGGCGATCTGCTCGCGCCAGGCATCGCCTTCCGGGCAGATGGCATCGACATTGCACCGACCGGACTTGGCGCGCACGGCATCAAATGGATCGCGATAGCCCCAGGCCACTGTCGCCAGGGTCAATTCCAGATTGCTACGCTTGTCCGCCGGCAGCACCAGTTCCAGGATGGCGTGCTCACCCAGCAGCATCGGGGTGTTGAGCTTGCCATCACGCGGATTGTTGCTGTCGTCCAGTGGCGCCAGGGCGTCTTTGCCATCGGCACTGCGAATCGTCAGCTGCGCGCCGTGCGGCAGGCGAAAACGGGAAAACTGGAACTCCAGGCTCTTGGCACCCTTGCCCATGACCTCCAGTTGCCAATGCCACTGGCCATCGGCCTGCATAGTCCAGACGCCGGCACCCTGGTTGACGTCCTGCTTGCCGACCGACAACACCCGGCCATAACGCAACGGGGCTGACTTGTCGCTGTCGCGCAGCCCGTCTTCGTGGCGCAGCTTGGCCACATCGGGGGCTACCAGATGCAGGCGCAGACCACTTTTTTCCAGACTGGCCTGGGTGCTGGCACGTGCGTGCACGGGTTTGGCCAAGCCATCCTGGGCCGGCATTACAAGCCCTGCCATCAGGGCAAGGGCCAGCCATGAGGGTCGAAGGGAGTACGACATGAGGTCACAACCTGACTGGAAACGATGTCAGGGCAGAATACACTGTTGTTCGGTCATGTTCTTGTTCCAGGAGTCGTAATGTTCGATCCGCACGATCTGGCGGTGCGCATCCGTTCGGGTACGCCTTTGCTGCTGGTCGAAACCCAGGAAGAATCCCTGTTGCTGGATGCATTTCGCCATGTCATCGGCGAACTGTTCCGCCCCCTGTGGCGCTGGTCGATCACCACGGGCCTGCAACGCCTGGACATGGACGACCCGGAGGTTCCGGCGGCCACCGATTCCAGTGCCGTACTGGAAACCCTGCGCAGCGAGAGCCGACGCGGCATCTGGCTGCTGTTCGATTTCACCCCGTATCTGCGCTACGCCATGAATGTGCGCATGCTGCGTGAAGTGGTCCTGGGCCAGGCCGCGGCCAATCAGACCGTGGTCCTGGTCGGCAGTCGTATCGAACTGCCCCCGGAACTGGAACCTCTGGCAACCCGATTCCAGATGCGCCTGCCCGACGAGGCGGAACTGGCAAAACTGCTGCGCGAGGAAGCCTTTGCCTACTCGCGGGAAAATGGCGGTCGCCGCGTGCAAGTCGATGCCGATGCGCAAAAGCGCGTGCTGCGCTGGCTGCGGGGCCTGCCCCTGCATGATGCACGCCGCATCGCCCGCGAACTTATCTATGCCGACGGCCTGATCGGTCCGGCCGACATTCCGCTCGCGCAAAAGGCCCGATTCGAATTGCTGGGCCGCGATGGCGTGGTTTCCCTGATCCCCGACGCCGCCCAGATGGACCAGATTGCCGGCCTGGCCCGGCTCAAGCACTGGGTTGAACAACGTCGTGCCGCCTTTATCGCCGACAAACCGCCAGAAGGACTCGACCGCCCGCGCGGCATGTTGCTGCTGGGCGTGCAGGGTGCCGGCAAATCCTTGGCAGCCAAGGCCTGCGCCGGAGGTTTTGGCGTGCCCTTGCTGCGCCTGGATTTTGCCGCCCTCTACAACAAGTTCCACGGTGAAACCGAACGCAATCTGCGCGAGGCCCTGGCCACCGCCGATGCCATGGCCCCGTGTGTGTTGTGGTGCGACGAGATCGAAAAGGGCCTGGCTACCTCCGACACCGATGATGGCGTTTCGCGCCGGGTCCTGGGCACCTTGCTGACCTGGATGAACGAGCGCAAGAGCGCCGTGTTCATGGTCGCCACCGCCAACGACATCGCCCGCCTGCCGCCGGAATTTCTGCGCAAGGGTCGTTTTGACGAGGTGTTCTTCGTCGACTTGCCCGATGCCGTCGCCCGCCGCGAGGTCTTTGCCATCCACCTGCGCCGGCGCAAGCAGAATCCCGAAACCTTCGATCTGGACGCCCTGGCCACCGCCAGTGACGGCTATTCCGGAGCCGAGATCGAGCAGGCCATCGTCAGTGCGCTCTACTCCGCCCATGCCGATCAGCGCCGCCTCGATACCGAACGCATCCAGACGGCCCTGACCCAGACCCATCCTTTGTCGGTATTGATGGCCGAACAGGTGCAAGCCTTGCGTGCCTGGGCCATCAGCCGTTGCGTACCGGCCAACTGACCACCAATTCCTTGCCTGCAGGTTCTGTTTTGACACCTTTGATTGATATCGGCCTCAACCTTACCCACGACAGTTTCGATCCCGACCGTGAAGCCGTCTGGCAACGCGCCCGCGGGGCTGGAGTCAGCCGTGCGATCCTCACCGGCGCCAGTCGCGAACATTCGCCCAAGGCCCTGGAACTGGCCCGCACCAAACCTGGCGAATGGTTCGCCACCGCCGGCGTGCACCCGCACCACGCCTCGGACTACACCGCCGAATGCGACGCCCAGATGCGCGCCTTGCACGTCCACCCGGAAGTGGTCGCCGTGGGTGAATGCGGACTGGATTATTTCCGCGACTTTTCCCCGCGCCCGGCCCAGCGTCGCGCCTTCGAGATGCAGTTGCAGATCGCCATCGACACCGGCAAGCCCGTGTTCCTGCACCAGCGCGATGCCCACGCCGATTTCATCGCCATCCTGAAAGCCGTCGAAGGCCGCATCAGCCGCACCGTGGTGCACTGCTTCACCGGCACCCGCGAGGAACTCTTCGATTATCTGGACCGCGACTACTACATCGGCATCACCGGCTGGCTCTGCGACGAACGCCGGGGCACGCATCTGCGCGAACTGGTCAAGAACATCCCCGCCGATCGCCTGATGATCGAAACCGACGCCCCTTACCTATTGCCCCGCACCCTCAAGCCCCTGCCCAAAGACCGCCGCAACGAACCCGCCTTCCTGCCCCATATCGCCCAGGAATTGGCCCGCGATCGCGGTGAATCCCTGGAACAGATCGCCACCACCACCACCGCCACGGCCAATGCCTTTTTTGCCTTGCCTTAAAGCACGGCGCGCCTTTCCATTACGCCTATCGTTCAAGAAAGATACCGGAGACAATTCCTGAATCAAGCAAGGTTCGAACAGGCCATTTTCGTCGTTCCAGCGAAGGCTGGAACCCATTTTAAAACGCCAGCATGGATGACCAGGCATTCGTCTGTTGAAAATCACCTCCAGCTTTCGCTGAAATGACGACTTGTTCAGACCTTCCCAAGCCGGAAAAGCTCTTATGACCAGCAAGGAAGTAACTACGCAAAAAGCTCAAGAAGCACTGAGGCGCATAATGATCGGTGCATATCTGGAGGAGATTCGCACACACAGCATCCAGACTACTTTGAGATTTTTTAGCGATCAAGTTCGCATGGGAGAGCGTGTAACAGTCGATCTCGTTCTAATTTGCGAAGCAAGCGTATCTTTAAATGGTTTGTTCGCTGAAAGTGGTGGTGAGGATTTTTTCGTGGTCAGGGCTCGATTCTTGTCCAAAGTCTACGGCCTAATTGGAAAAGAAATAGTTGAGCTCCACTTGCAGGATAGCGGCGCTCTTACCATTAGAACCGAAACATCATCAATTTTTTTGTGGCTATCCAACGATGATTTTGAAGATGATGATTGGGCATGGATGGTGGAGCACGAAAAAGACCCGACCTCAAAAACAAGAGGCGCCAACTCTGTTTCTTGCATGCCCGAAGAAGACGGTGTACGTTTCTACGTTGGTGGTTAACACGTTAAGTTTATAATCACCCATTACGGGGAAAGGTGCCAGAGAAGATGCTGGGGATAATTCCCCGACAAGGCTGATAATGCAACGCCAACGACGAATGGAATCATTCATTACGGAAAAAAGTGGAATGCATATCATAACCATCACCTGATTAGCCCTGACATTCAGCTGATGCCTCAGCTTAGATTGGCTCTGGCTCGTCATTCCCGCATGCTTTTAGCGGGAATCCAGCGGCTTGGCTTTTGCTGTGACGGTATCGGGAAGCAAAGGCACTGGATGACCAGCCCTGCGGCTGTTAAAAACCCTGCCTTCGCAGGAATGACGAGCTGAGGATCAGGGCTAATCAGGTACCATCAAGGCCAGAAAATGAATCCTAACCTACGCGTTGATATAGCCATGAGCCTCATGCGCGCATTGTGGGGCGAAGTGACGCCTAATGTGCGAGCAGTTCTTGCCCGTATAAGTGGTGACGAAGCCTTCTCCATTGAGTTTTACGTGGATGGTGATGTTGACGATCAATTTACCGAGGCTGCTTCATATATAGAAACGGAAGTTATGGCAGACTTTCCAGCAAGGTTCAACATATCTCATTCAGTGATCCGACTGGATGCCCCCAGCAAGATATCACTGGAAGACGGCATCCTGGTTTTCCTTAGGAAAGAATTCAATTAAAGCTGTCAGAGCTCATTATTTTGCCGAAGGAGAAGCCATGAAGATCATTTGTTTCATACTGACGGCAACGATGCTTTCTGCTTCGGCTTGTACGTCGGTGGCGATACGCCCAGAGGTCGCCGACCCCCTGTTTTTGAGAGTGGCCATGTCCCCATCAAATTTTGACGGGCAAGTAGTCGTTGTAAGGGCATGGATCACGTTGCGGCATGAAGACAAGAACCTATGGGCGACGAGGCTAGATCACGATAACTGGGAGACGACACATTGTCTTTCGTTGGTCAATTACGACTCGCTCGATTCGTCGCTCGACGGACAATATGTCGAAGTGACCGGCGTGGTTCACAGTGACGCTTCCGATGGAGGCAATCTGCTTCGCTTTTCCTCATGTAGAGAAGCTGCCATTGAAGTGGCGGGATCGAGTGCAGTTTGGCTGATTACGCGATAGCAAAGGCTTCCGCTTTGCTCGAACGGATTTAAGGTACCGGGGGACAACTCCTGAACACGTCGCCACCACTACCGCCACAGCCAACACCTTTTTTGCCTTGCCCTGAAGCACGACGCGGGTGTTGCGCTTGCTATCCTTGGCAACATGCGTGTCGGTGAAGACACCGGCAAACCACGAGGAGAGCCCATGCCCGGCCCGGAGGCCATCGCCCGCGAAAGCATTGATCGCCTGCTGGAAGCCGCTGGCTGGGTGTTGCAGGATCGCGATCAGTTCGATCGCACGGCGGCCACCGGTGTGGCTGTGCGCGAGTTTCCCATGGCTTCCGGTCCTTGCGACTATCTGCTGTTCGTCGGCGGGCGCGCTTGCGGGGTGATCGAGGCGAAGAAGGAAGGCACTACGCTCACCGGTGTGGCCGAGCAGACGACCCGCTACGCGCGCGGCTTTCCGGAAGGGCTTGCACACTGGGATCGCCACGCCAGTCTGGAATTTGAATCCACCGGCACCGAGACGCTGTTCCTCGACCATGGCGATCCCAAACCGCGCTCGCGGCACGTTTTCGCCTTCCTGCGCCCGGAAACCGTGCTTGGCTGGATGCAAAGCCGCGACGGTACCCTGCGCGAACGCCTTACCCGCCTGCCGCCGCTGAACGAAACCGGGCTGCGCCAATGCCAGATCGATGCCATCCGCGGCCTCGAACGTTCACTCGCCGAGGCCCGGCCGCGCGCACTGATCCAGATGGCCACCGGCGCCGGCAAGACCTTTACCGCCTGCACCTTCAGCCACCGCCTGATCAAGCACTCCGGGGCCAAGCGCATCCTGTTTCTGGTTGATCGCAACAATCTCGGCGAGCAGGCCCTCAAGGAATTCCAGAACTACCACCCGCCGGGCACGGCCAACCGCTTTACCGATACCTACATCGTCCAGCACCTTGCCGGCAACCGCATCGATCCGGATGCCAAGGTCGTCATCAGCACCATCCAGCGCATGTATTCGCTGCTGCGCGGGCGCGAGCTGGATGCCACCGACGAGGACGCTTCCGCCTTCGAGCGCGACGCGGGTGCCGATGGCGAGCTGCCGCCGCTGGCCTACAACCCTGAGGTGCCGATCGAGAGCTTTGATTTCATCATCACCGATGAGTGCCACCGCTCGATCTACGGTCTCTGGCGCCAGGTGCTCGACTACTTCGATGCCTTCCTGATCGGCCTTACCGCCACACCCTCGGCGCACACGCTGGGCTTTTTCAACCAGAACCTCGTCGCCGAATACCCCTACGAGCAGTCGGTCGCCGATGGCGTCAACGTCGGCTACGAGATCTTCCGCATCAAGACCCGCGTCACTGAAGAAGGCGGCACCATCGTGGCCGAGGGCGGCTTCACCGTGCCGGTGCGTGACCGGCGCACGCGCGCGCTGCGCTACCGTGCGCTCGACGAAGACCTGGACTACACCGGTGCCGATCTCGACCGCTCGGTGCTCAACCCCAACCAGATCCGCACCGTGCTCAAGGCCTACAAAGACGCCGTTTTCACCGCCTTGTTTCCCGTACGCAGCGGCCAGTGGCTGCCCAAGACCCTGATCTTTGCCAAGGATGACCACCACGCCGAGGAAATCGTCATGGCCGTGCGCGAGGTCTTCGCCGAGGGCGATGCCTTCGCCAAGAAGATCACCTACCGCAGCGGCAGCGAGGACCCCAAGAGCCTGATCAAGGCCTTTCGCAACGAGCCCTTCCCACGTATTGCAGTCACCGTCGATATGATCGCCACCGGCACCGACATCAAGCCGGTGGAAGTGGTGATGTTCCTGCGCGACGTGAAATCGGAGGGCTACTACGAGCAGATGAAGGGACGCGGCGTGCGCACCATCGCCGATGCCGATCTCAAGCAGGTCACGCCCGATGCCCACACCAAGACCCGCTTCATCCTCGTCGATGCCGTCGGTGTTACCGAGTCGAAGAAGAACGTCAGTCGCCCGCTGGAGCGCAAGCGCAGCGTGAGTCTGGAAAAGCTGCTGGAGCAGGTCGCCATGGGCAGCCACGACGAGGATGTGCTGTCTTCGCTCGCCGGACGTCTGGCTGCACTCGACCGGCGTCTTGATCCCGACCAGCGCGCGAGGATTTCCGAGCTTGCCGGCGAACCGCTCACGACCCTGGCCGGCGCGCTGATCCATGCCATCGACCCGGACGCGCAGGACGCAGTCATCCGCGCCGAAGCCGGCGAGAACGCAAGCGAAGCCGAGCGTGTGGCCGTAGTCGAACGCCTGCTCGATACCGCCTGCGCACCCTTCAACAGCCCGCGCCTGCGCCAAACCATCCTTGATGCCAAGCGCGCCAGCGAACTGGTGATCGACGAGACCACGCCGGACGAAGTCACCCACGCCGGCTACGACGTGCGCCAGGCCGAACGCACCGTGGCCAGCTTTCGCGACTTCATCGCGGCGCACCGCGACGAACTCACCGCCCTGCAAATCCTCTACAACCAGCCCTACGGCCGGCAGAAGCTCACCTACGCCGCCATCCGCGAGCTGGTGCAGGCCCTGCGCAGCCAGCCGCCGTACCTCACCACCGCCGATGTCTGGCAGGCTTACAAGCGACTCGATGCCGCCCATGTGCGCGGCGCGCCGGTGGACGCACAACTCACCGAGGTCGTCAGCCTGGTGCGCTTCGCGCTGGGCCAGACCGAACTTCTGGAATCTTTTTCCGCCGTGGTCGAGCAGCGCTTCAACCTCTGGCTCGGGCGCGAAAAGAAGGCCGGACGCGACTACAGCGACGAACAGCAGCAGTGGCTGCGCGCCATCGCCGGTTTTATCGCCGCCAACGCCGAAATCGCCCCGCGCGACTTTATGGAAGCGCCCAGCCTCAAGGACCGCGGCGGCATCCTGCGCGCCCGGCAGGTGTTGGGCGACAACTTGAACGGGATGCTGGATGAGCTGGTTGAGGCGTTGGTGGCGTGATGAGGCGAGCCCAGTACGCTGGCGAGCTCTCTTTCCTTCTCCCCTCGGGAGAAGGTGCCCGAAGGGCGGATGAGGGTACGCTCCGGAGCACGGAGGCTCGATTCTGCAGCGAACTTTCCATCCCCGCTCCGTTTGCACCCTCACCCCAACCCCTCTCCCGGCGGGAGAGCGGCTTTTTGCGTGGTGTGGCGTGATGGATGAAAAGAGGCTTCCGCAGGGGTGGGTGCGCACGACGCTTGATGCAGTCGCCATGCAAGTTAGCAAGATTGCAACGGCGACGGGTCCGGATCTGCAAATTCGGTACATCGACATTTCAGGTATCGACAATCAGGCCAACCGAATTCGAGAGACGAAAGATCTGAGTTTCGGCAACGCTCCTTCACGGGCGCGGCAAATCGTTCAGGCGGGCGATACCGTTTTCTCTACGGTGAGGCCTTACCTCAGAAACATTGCGCTTGTGCCAGATGAGCTGGATGGTGAAATTGCCTCTACGGGCTTCTGCGTCTTGCGTCCATCAGAGGCGGTTGATGCTCGTTTCTTGTTCCACAAGGTTGCATCCCAACATTTCGTTAACGCAGTCTCTGCCGATCAGTACGGTGCCAGCTATCCGGCTGTGAAGGACTCGCAGGTACGAGCGCAGCCAATCGAGTTGCCGCCCCTTAACGAGCAACACCGCATCGTCGACAAGCTCGACACCCTGTTCGCCGAACTGGACCAGGGCGAAGCCGAGCTGCGCCAGGTGCAGACCTTGCTGGCCCGCTACCGCCAGTCCGTGCTCAAAGCCGCCGTCACCGGCGAACTCACCGCCGACTGGCGCGCCCGCAATGTCGGCCGCCTTGAATCCGGCCACGATCTCCTCGCCCGCATCCTCGACGCCCGCCGCCAGAACTGGCAGGGCCGTGGCAAGTACAAAGAACCCGTCGCGCCCGACACCACCGATTTGCCCGAGCTGCCGGAGGGGTGGATATGGGCGACAGTGGAGCAACTAGCTTCCTGTGACCCGTATGCACTGGCTATTGGCCCTTTCGGCAGTAATTTGAAGGTCTCTGACTATCGTGATGAAGGCGTACCACTTGTGTTCGTCAGAAATATACGGGCAAAGGATTTTGAGGGTTTGGCACCGAAGTTTGTGAGCAAGCAAAAGGCCGAAGAGCTAGCAGCACACACGGTCCAGCCCGGCGACCTGCTTGTGACAAAAATGGGGGATCCGCCGGGTGATGTGTGCATCTACCCTGAAAACCAAGAAGTTGCCATCATCACAGCAGACTGCATTCGCTTCGCAACACATTCCGCGGTTGTTTCGGCATACATGGAGATCGCGATTAGCTCCCAAGTCGTACAACGCCAAATTCAGAAAATTTCAAAAGGCGTAGCACAGCAAAAGGTGACTCTGGCTGGCTTCAAAAAAATCGTGCTTCCTTTGCCACCACGTGAGGAGCAAGATCAAATCGATGCGATGGTCCACGAATTGTTCGATGAAGTTTCATCCGTGGCACTAAATTGCCAATCCGAACTCACCCGCTCCACCGCCCTGCGCCAGTCCATCCTGAAAGACGCCTTCGCCGGAAAGCTGGTACCGCAAGACCCCACCGACGAACCCGCCAGCGCGCTTCTGGCTCGCATCCGCGCCGAGCGTGAGGTCAGGAGGGAAAAAGGAAAGTGATTCGGATCAATCGTCCGAACCCTTCGTTTTTTACTTTTTAAAAGGAACACCATGAGCCAACAGCTGTTGTTCAAGGAAGTGGGTTACACCGTCAGCGCGCTGCTCGACCAGATCGAGATGGGCACAATCGGCCTGCCGGATCTGCAGCGGCCGTTTGTCTGGAAGAACGCCAAGGTCCGCGACCTGCTGGACTCGATGTATCGCGGTTACCCGGTGGGTTATCTCTTGTTTTGGCAGAACCCGTCTGGCAGCGATGTGCGCGCTATCGGCACAGGCGACAAGCAACGCGAGGCCGATCTCCTTATCGTCGATGGCCAGCAACGTCTGACTTCGCTCTTTGCGGTCATCAAGGGCAAGGCTGTTGTTCGCGAGGATTTTTCCGAGAGTGCGATTGAGATCGCCTTTCATCCGCCGACCGGCGAGTTCAAGGTGGCAGACAATGCGATCCGGCGATCGCACCAATGGATCAGCAATGTATCGCGCGTGTGGGCCGCGGACACCAATCTGTTTGCCATGGTGGGCGATTACCTCACTGCCCTACGCGAGGTGCAGGACGTGGATGCGCAGGACGAACGACGCATCCAGAACAACATCCAGAAGCTGCACAACCTCGCTAACTATCCATTCCAGACGCTGGAGCTGCTGTCTTCGGTGGACATCGAGGAAGTCAGTGACATCTTCCAGCGCATCAACAGTAAGGGAGAAACACTTAATCAGGCGGATTTCATCCTCACTCTGATGTCGGTGTACTGGAAGGAAGGACGCGAGGCGTTGGAGGATTTCTCTCGCGATTCAAAGCAGCCCGGCAACGGCAAAACGCCCTGGAACCACTTCATCCAGCCCTCGCCCGACCAGATGCTGCGTGTGGAAATTGGCTATGGCTTTAAGCGCGGGCGGCTTGAGTATGCGTACCAGTTACTACGCGGAAAGAATCTGGCCACCAAGCATGTATCAGACACCTACCGGGAGGAACAGTTCGCCCGGTTGAAGAAGTCCCAGGCGGACACGCTCAACCTGCAACACTGGAAGGACTACTTGAAGTGCCTGGTGCAAGCAGGTTTTCGCTCCGGGAGCTTGGTGACTTCCCGCACGGCGCTGCTGTACTGCTACGTGTTCTACCTGCTCGGCAAACTCGAATATGGCGTGGGCGAAGCGACCTTGCGTCGCACGATCGCGCGCTGGTTCTTCGCCTCGCACTTGACGCGCCGCTACACCTCCTCGCCGGAATCGGCGCTCGAGCAGGACCTGCTGCAGCTTCGCGACGTGCATGATGCTGATGCCTTTACCGCGCTCCTGGACCAGAACATCGCAGCCAATCTGACCAACGACTACTGGCAATACACACTGCCGGAGCAGCTCGACACCTCGACCGGCCGCAGCCCAGCCCTCTCGGGTTACTTCGCAGCCCTATGCCTGTTGGATGCCACGGTGCTGTTTTCCAAGCTGAAGATCTCGTCGTTGCTGGATCCAACTACTGACGCCGCACGCAACGCGCTGGAGCGGCACCACCTATTTCCGAAACAATGGCTGATCGAAAACGGGTACCCCGACATCTACCAGACCAACCAGATCGCCAACTACGCCATGATCGAGTGGCCAGACAACATGGAGATTTTGGACAGCGCGCCGAGCGAGTACTGGCCAACCTTCACCGATCGCTACACAGAGAAAGAATGGGAGCAGATGCACTACTGGCATGCGCTCCCAGAGGGCTGGGAGCAGATGCATTACATGGATTTTATCCGCCAGCGGAGAATCCTCATCGCGCAGGTGACCCGCGATGGCTTCCGGCAGATATGATCATCAGAGGTACTGGCCGAAGAACCCACGGATGAGGAAACGAAAGAAAATTGCATTGAATGCAAACGCAAGCTCATTGAATGACTTCCTTTTCAATTAGTTGTGCATTCGTACGACGGCAAGGCTTACGAAAGGTTACGCAAGGGTCATGAGCAACGAACAACTGGTCGCCAAGGTCTGGAACTACGCGCATGTGCTGCGCGATCAGGGCGTTTCCTACGGCGACTACATCGAGCAGATCACCTACCTGCTGTTTTTGAAGATGGATGCCGAGCGGGTGAATTTGCTGGGCGAGGCGTCCGGGGTGCCGGGGAAGTGGAGCTGGCCCCGGCTGGTGGCGCTGGATGGTGATGCATTGGAGGCGCAGTACCGGCGCACGCTGGAGGCGCTGGCGAAGGAATCCGGGCTGATCGGCACGATCTTTCGCAAATCGCAGAACAAGCTGTCCGATCCGGCCAAGCTCAAGCGCGTGGTGAGTCTGATCG
>CAYRJS010000020.1:13614-18362 GCA_964424535.1 uncultured Aquimonas sp. | reverse complement strand
CCGCCTTCGCGGGTCAGGTGATAGCCGGCATCTTCCTGGCCCGAACCATCCAGCAGGCTGAAATGAACCCCCTGTTCGACCAGCCAGGTGATCGCCTCGGGGCCACCTTCCACGGTCTTGCGCACGGCGTCGTCATGGCACAGTCCGGCGCCGGCCACATGGGTATCGTGGATATGCGAGGCCAGCGTATCGGACGGATCCAGGACCGCGGCCACGCCGCCTTGGGCGTGCCAGGTGCTGGCATAGGTCAGCGCGCCCTTGGACAGCACCGCCACGGAAACCTCGGCCGGCAACTGCAGCGCGGTCGCCAGACCGGCAGCGCCGCTGCCGATGATCAGCACATCATATCGAATCATTCCGCCATTCCTTTGGCCCGTCGCGGTGGCACACTGGCGGGCCTGCCAACAAGAAAGGATGGCCGCGCCGTCCCTGTTCGAATGCGCTGCACCTGCAGGCCAGCCGCGAGAATGTCACCACACCATGCCCATTCCCTATTTTGATTATGCGGCGACCACGCCGGTCGATCCAGAAATTCTTCCGGAATTGCTCTCGGTAATGGGACCGGATGGCGACTTCGCCAACCCATCCGCCAGCCTGCATGGCGCCGGGCAAGCCGCGGCGGCCCGGGTGGAAGCCGCGCGCGCGCGGGTGGCCGCGCTGCTCCATGCCAGGCCGCGCGAGCTGATCTTCACCAGCGGTGCCACCGAATCCAACAATCTGGCGATCCTGGGTCTGGCCGCCCGCCATCCCGGTGGTCATCTGGTCACCAGCGCCATTGAACACGACGCCGTTCTGGGGCCTTGCGCGCACCTGGAAGCACGCGGCTGGCGCGTAACCCGGGTGGCTCCCGATGGCAACGGCCAGGTGTCACCGGCCGCAATAGCTGCGGCCCTGCAGTCAGATACCTTTCTGGTCTCGCTGATGCACGCCAACAACGAGACCGGTGTGATCAACGATATCGCCGCCGTGGCTGCTTTGTGTCGAACTCGGGGCATCGCCTTTCACGTCGACGCGGCCCAGTCGGCCGGCCTCCTGCCGCTGGATCTTGCGCGCGTGCCGGTGGACCTGTTGTCGCTGTCCGCGCACAAACTCTACGGCCCCAAAGGCACGGGCGTCTTGTTCTTGCGCCGACGCCCGGATCTGGATCTTGAACCTTTGATGTTCGGTGGCGGCCAGGAACGCGGCCACCGCCCCGGCACCCTGGCCGTGCATCAGGTGCTGGGCACCGGCCTGGCCTGTGCTCTGGCCGCTGCCAAGCGGGAAAGCGATGCCGCGCGCATCGCCGGGCTGCGGGATCGCCTGCAGCAGGCTGCACTTGAACTTGACGGGGTCACCGTCAACGGCTTGGCCGCACCACGCCTGCCCGGCCACCTCAACCTCAGCGTGGAGGGCGTGCGTGGTGAAGTCCTGCTGCAGGCCCTGGCAGCACGCATGGCAATCTCCGCCGGGTCGGCCTGCCACGCCGCCACCATGACCGCCTCGCATGTACTCACTGCCATGGGCATCCGCCCGGAACTGGCCCAGGCCTCCTTGCGTTTTTCCCTGGGACGGTTCACGACTCCGGCAGAAATCGATTTCGCCATCGAGGTCTTTACCCACACCGTACGCCGCCTGCGCGCCTGAGTCCCGGACCAACGGCCCGCGTTTGCCGGCAAGCGGATTGCAACAACCGGACGACACGGCCCAATCACGCCTATCATTGAAACTTGGCCTGTCTTTGTCACGCAACCTTGCCGTACTGGATTTCCGCCTTCGTCCAACGTCTGCGCGCGATCTTCGGATCGGCGCCGTCAGCGACTGCAAACGCCGAACCGGTCGATCCGGAATTGCGTGATGCTTTTCTGGCTGAACTAGACGACATCATCACCAACGCCAAAGCGGCACTGGTGAAACTGCAGGCAGAACCAGAAAACCCCGCCCATGCCCGCACCCTGTCCCGCGGCTTTCACACCCTCAAAGGCTCGGCACCCCTGGTCGGTGCCACGGCCCTGGCACAAATCGGCCGTGCCGGCGAACAGATGCTGCAACGCATGGCCGAGCGTCGCCTCGCCAGTCCCCAACAGATCGCGGCCATCGATAAGGCCCTCACCCACCTGCCCGCCTGGAAACAAGCCCTGCATCACGGCCACAACACACCCGCCGGCACCCAGCAGGTTATCGCGCAACTCCAGCGCAATATCGACTGATCCAGTTCCTTGAGCGGTCCCGGCCCTGCGTCATTGGCGACACAAGAGCCGGAGTCGCTCAGGGCGTGACGATATTGAAGAAAGGATCAAAGGTATCCTGCAGCCAGATCATGATGGTCAAAAGTGCGCTGTTGCCTTCCAACTCGATCTGGCGGCTATGCACGGCCTCGAAGAAATCGAGATTTCCCAGCAGCATGTCGTCCAGCACCAGTCGGGTGAGAGATAGCGTCAACAGGGCCTGCGGATCGGGTTCGGCCTGGCGGTGGGTCAAGGTGCCGTTGCGCAGCGTCATGACGTGGGTTTCTTCCAGATCGACAAAGTTCCAGTTGAGGTTGACCTCGGGCAGGATCAGCGCCGCCAGCGGCCCGTTGAGCTGGATGCCCATGTAGTCGAAGTACATCTCGATCGTCATGGCAGTCAGGGTGTCGGGCGAGACGGTGGTGCCCACGTCGCCGGGCACGTCGTGGCGCAGCTCGAAGGCGCCCATCAGCATGGCGTTGCGCCAGGTGCCGCTTTCGGCCTGGTAGCCCATCTGCTCCAGGGCATCGGCCAGAAGCCCGCGCGCAGCCGCATTGTCGGGCTCGGCAAACACGACGTGCTTCATCACCTCGGCCACCCAGCGGTATTCACCGTTGGTGAATGAGACCCTGGCCTTGGCCATGATGGCATCCGCGCCACCCATGAACTCGACGTAGTGCTGCGCGGCCTGCACCGGCGGCAGCGGGTTGAGGTTGGCCGGGTTGCCGTCATAAAAGCCCATGTAGCGCTGATAGACGGCGCGCACGTTGTGGCTGAGGGTGCCGTAGTAATCGCGCGCGTGCCATTTGCGCGCCAATTGCGGCGGCAGGGTTTGCAGCTCGTCGGCGATCTCCAGCGGGGTCAGGCCGTGGTTGATCAGGCGCAGGGTCTGGTCGTGGATGTACTGGTACATGTCGCGCTGGTCAGCGAGAAATTCGCGGATCTCCGCCCCGCCCCAGGTTGGCCAGTGGTGCTGGGCGAACAGCACATCGGCGCGCTCGCCGTAACTGCGCAAGGCCTCGTCCAGGTAGCGCGACCATTGGCGCGTGTCGCGCACCTGGGCGCCACGGATGGTGAGCACGTTGTGCATCGTGTGCGAGGCGTTTTCCGCCATGCACAAGGCTTTGAATTGCGGGAAATACAGGTTCATCTCGGCCGGGGCTTCGGTGCCCGGGGTGAGCTGGAACTCGATCTCCACCCCGTCGATGCTGCGGGTTTCGGTGGCCTCGCCCTGCGCTCCGATCAGGTCGGTCGGCGCGATCAGGGTGACCGTGCCCAGGGCCGTGGTCTTGCCCAGGCCGGTGCCGACCTGCCCGTCGGCGCTCTTGGGCAACAGCGCGCCGTACATGTACAGGGCGCGGCGGCTCATGGCGTTGCCGGCGTAGACGTTCTCCGACACGGCATGCTCAAGAAAACCGTTGGGGGCATAGATGCGGGCCTTGCCCGATGCCACGTCCGCGTCCGAGGTCACGCCCTTGACGCCGCCGTAGTGGTCCACGTGCGAGTGCGAGTAGATCACCGCCACCACCGGCTTCTGATTGATGTGCTCGTGATACAGGGCCAGACCGGCAGCTGCGGTTTCAGCGGCCACCAGGGGATCGATGATGATCAGGCCGGTATTGCCTTCGATGATGGTCATGTTGGACAGATCAAAGCCGCGGATCTGGTGGATGCGCGGGGTTACCTCGAACAGGCCGGTGATGTTGTTCAGGCGCTCCTGCCGCCAGAGGCTGGGATTGACCGTGTCCGGCGCGGTTTCGCTCTGCATGAAGGCCTCGTAGCCGGCCATGTCCCAGATGACCTCGCCTTCGGCATTGCGGATTTCACTATCCGGCAAGGCCGCAATGCGACCCCGGCGGGCCGCAGTGAAATCGGCCTGATCGGAAAACGGCAACTGGGAGTAGACCTCGAGATTGGCGAGCCGGGTTGCCGGCTCGGCCGGTTTGGCGCCCGGCGTGCCGGCAGCGATGGCCGCACCGGAGGAGGCAACAAACAGGGCCAGCAGGGTTGCGGGAAGAAAGCGTCTGGACATGGATTTCACCATCTGGATGATTGCGAAAAAGCATCTCCAGCTTGCGACTCACACCCGTAGAAGACCATGCACGTAGCGGACATCAACATGCGCCGAACGGTCTTTTGCCCACTGCCTGGAATTTCTGCCGAGCAAGCCCGGCAGTTACGGGAGTTGCCGACATCAATCCACTGTCATCCCAGCGAAGGCTGGGATGACGGCACTTGCCGTCTTGGGGTCTGATGGCAGTTCTACCGAGCAAGCTCGGCAGTTACCAGCTCAATGCCGGCTTTTTTGTGCCTGCACCCACTGCAGCAATTGCCGGGCACGGGCGTCGTCGGGTTGATCGGCGACCAGGCGCTTGGCCAGTTCGAGGGCATTGTCCAGATCCCCGGCCCGGACGGCTGCAAGGGTGGCGCCCAGCAGCAGATCGGCGTGGTGCGGGTGCTGCTTCAGGGCGGTCATCAACACGTTCCGGGCGGCTTCGGGTTGCTCATGCTCGTTCAGCGCGGTGGCGTAGACATGGGCGTAAC
>CAYRJS010000020.1:0-13604 GCA_964424535.1 uncultured Aquimonas sp. | reverse complement strand
CTCGCCAGGGTCCAGGCGTACCGCTTCCTGCAGTGGCGTCAACGCTTCCTCGGAACGCTTTTGACGCACCAAAGAAAGTCCCAGCGCATGGTGCAGGGCCGCGACGTTCGGGAAACGGGCGAGCTCGCCGCGCAGCAAGGCTTCGGCTCCGGTTTCATTGCCGCTGCGGCGCATCAGTTCGGCCAGGCGCAGGGCGGCGACGGTGAAGCCGGGATCCAGCGTGAGGGCGCGGCGGTAGCTGGCTTCGGCTTGCCGGGGTTGTTGGCGCTGCAGTTCCAGATCGCCCCGCGTGACCAGGGTATCGGGCCGATCGGCGTTGTAATGCAAGGCCGTCGTGTATTCATTCAAGGCTTGATCGAAGTTGCGCTTCTGCCCGGCATCCAATCCGGTCTCGGGCAAATCCGCAAGTCCGGCAACAGCGGCCAGGCGTACGGCCCGAACCGGATCGGCCAGGGCGGGAAGCAAGGCGCCGGCGCGAAATTCCGTCGGTGTTTCGGCCAGCACTTCAAGAGCGGCCATGCGCAGCAACGGCGCCGGTTGCTGCAGCAGGGCGCTCGCCGCCTCGGCCAAGGGGCGATCCAGCCAGGGCTGGGCCAGACGCAAGGCCGTGGCCCGCACGATCGGTGCCTGACCGGCATCCTCGATGACCCCGAGCAGGGCCTCGCGGGCTTGCGGCTGGCCACGGGCGGCGGCGTCAAAGGCGGTTGCAAAATGCTTGCCGCGGTGACGGCTCTCCGGGAACCAGTCTTCCAGCCGGCTCGCCGCCCAGCTTGAATCCTGATCCTTGTGGCAATCGGTGCAGGCATCGCGCGTACCCAGCCGCGCGCCCAGGTCCGGGCGCGGGATGCGGAAACCATGATCGTGGCGGGCATCCACCTGCATGAAGGTGGTGGTGGGCATATGGCAGTTCACACATTGACTGCCGGCACCGGCGGCCTCGTGATGGTGATGGGCGGCGGTGTCAAAACGGCTGGCCTGGTGGCACTGGGTACAGACCGCATTGCCTTCGGCCCGCAGGGCCAGGCTGTGGGGCTGGTGGCAGTCGGAGCAGGTGACGCCGGCGCGGTACATGCGGCTTTGCAGGAACGGTCCCCAGTTGAAGACCTCGCCGCGCATCTGGCCATCGACGTCGTACTGGTCAAGATCGAGCAGGGCCGGGCGATGGCTGTCCAGCAGGGACTGGCCGAAGGCGGGATCATCCTGCAAGCGGGTGGCGCGACCGTGGCAACGACCGCAGGTGTCGATCTCGATTTGACTCTCGCGTTGAGGCACCCGCACGGAATTTCCGGTAGCGGCCACCGGGCGCCATTCCACGTCCTGGCGTTCCAGAAAACGGACCTTGAAGCCACGTTCCGGATCCGCGGCTTGCTCAGCTTCGGAACCCTGCGCCCAGCTCGCGTGCGCGAGGCCCGGGCCGTGGCAGGATTCGCAGCCGACATTGAGTTCGGCCCAGCGCGTGTCGTAGCGATCCTCGGCTTCGTCATAACCTTTGATGACGCCGGTGGAATGGCACTCGGCGCACATGAAATTCCAGTTCTGGTCGCGCCCGGTCCAATGCAGACGCTGGCCCGGCTTCAGATCCTGCTCGGGATACAGGTGAAACCAGCGCTGGCCGCCTTCGGCCAGCGGCCGGCTGTCCCAGGCGATGCCCAGGGCCTGCAAGCGTCCGCCGGGCTGTTCGACCAGGTATTGCTGCAGCGGGAAATGGCCGAAGGTGTAGCGGATTTCAAACTCGGTCAGTTCGCCATCCGGGCCATCGGTGGTGACGTAATAGCGTCCGTCGCGACGCTCGAAACGGCTGTCCACGCCGTGCTGGCTGAAGCGGGCGGCATTGAAATCACCGCGCACGGTGGCGGGACCGGGAATCTGCATGGCCAGATCGTGATCACTGCCCTGCCAGTCGCTCAGGGCCTGCTGGTGACATTGGCCACAGGCCTGGGTGCCGATGTATTCCTGCGTGCCGGCCAACGGTTGGATGGCCTGCTCCAGCGGTGCAACTTCCGGAGACGGGCTGGCGCTGGTATCGCTGCCGGAGCAGGCCGGGATCAGAAAGATCCCGGCCAACAACAGGCAGCTCGCCAGCGCCATCCGGTTCATGGCGTGCCGGTCGGGCAGGCGCCAAGATTCGCCATCAGGATGTCCAGATCGGCCTGATCGGTCACGCCGTCCATGTTGAAGTCATAGACACTCGAGCCGCTCCAGCCGCCATCGACGACGATGTGGTTGAAGTTGTCGATGTCCTCCTGATCCACCCGGCCGTCATCGTTGCCATCACCCGGGCAGGCCACCTGGGTGTTCTGCAGGGTTTCGATGGCGTGGTAGAGCCGGGCGTAGTTCCTGGCTGCCTCCACGGTCAGCGGGCCAAGTTCGAACAGGTCGAAATGCTCACGATCCAGACGCGGAACCGGCACATCCTGGTCGATGCGGTACAGCTCTTCGGTCGTGATCTCGACGCCGCTGTCGGTGGCCGGATCGTAATCACTGAAGACGTTGCGCACCAGTTTGAAGTCCGCATTGCGGATCGCGCGGTAGTCGACCGCTCCCATTTCGTACTTGTTGTCCTGGTAGTTGGCCGGATCGTGCAGATACACCGCACGATTGACCTGCCAGCAGGCATCCAGATCGCCTTCCAGGATATTGGGATCGGTCGCGCCGTGGCCCCACCACACGCCATCGTTGTCCTCGCAGATGGCCTTGCTCATCGGGGTGTGCGAGCACTGCTGCTCATTGATCACACAGGGTCCGTTGATGGCGCCGTTGGCCTGCAGGTTGAGCGCGCCCTGGGTGAAGTTGTACTCGCGGATTGATTCCTGGGCCGGGTTGGTCAGGTACGGCAACATCGAGGCAGAATCCAGACGCCGCGGCACCAGGGCGTGCGCGTCCAACCCCGCCAGTTCGCCGAAGAACTCGAACAGGTCGGCCGTGTTGACCATTTCTTCCACGGTGCGACCGGGTGCGTTCACCATCGGACCGGACACGATCAGCGGCACCCAGACGCCGGTCTGGTAGGCCGAGCCCTTGGAACGGCCAATATCGAACGGCAGCTTGACGGTGGAATAGAACGAACCGTTGTCACCCCAGACCACCACCACGGTATTGCTGGTCGCCGGATCGTAGATCAGGTCACCATTGCCATCGCGGCTGGCGATGCCGGTTTCCACCAATACCCGGGCCAGCTCGGTATCGATGACCTCGATCATGGCGTCGTACATGCGCCGCAACTGGGGCAGATTGTTTTCCTTGGTGCAGTCGTAGCTGAAGCCATCGGCTATCCCTGAGGGCAGCAGCGATGCCGGCGGCGGCTGCATCGGGGTGTGCGCGGCGCTGAAGCTGAGCGTGGTCATCCAGGGCTTGCCACTCTGATTTTGCTGGTTGATCCACTCGATGGTGCGGTTGGCCTCGATGGTGGCGCGATAGCCGCGGCCGCGCGGATCGGCCAGATCCACCACTTCCACTTGATCTGCATCGTTGATCACCATGCGCGAGACATAGTGGGCATTGAGCGTGTGCCAATCGAGTGCTGGCGCAGGGGTTTCACAGGTTTCATTGGGCACCAGGATGCCACCTTGCATCAGGCACTGCATACCGGGCGAATCACCGGCCGCGGTGGTGCTGTCGATCACCGCGCAGGTGTCGTTGGGCAGATAGCAGGCGCCACTGTCGGCACCATTGACCGGATCCTGGGTCGTGTTCGGCACGAAGCCGCAACTGTACTGGCCTTCAGCTCCCACGCCACCGGCGGTGGTGTCGATCGAAGGCGGCACGCCCTCGGTCCAGCCTTCGAAATGATCCCAGCCATAGGCTTGCGTGGTGGCACCGTGCTCGAACTGGTTGTGCTCGGGGCCGCCGATGTGGGCCTTGCCGAACTTGCCGTTGACGTAGCCGGCATCGGCCATCAGCTTGGGCACCGTGACCTCGAACTGGCTGACCTGGGAGTTGGCCAGATCGTCCGGCCCCAGCGCCTGGTTGACGTTGTGGCGCATCGGATAGCGTCCGGTGAACAGCACGGCGCGACCAGGCGAACATTCCGGCATCGACCAGGTGTTGCGAAAACGCAGACCACCATCGGCCAGGGCATCCAGGGTCGGTACTTCGACCGGGCCGCGGATACCATCTATTGCCGGGTCCAGTCCGCCATAGCCAAAGCTGGCCAACTGGTCGATGCCGACATCGTCCATGATCACCAGCAGGATGTTGGGTGACTGATCTTCAAAGTCATTGGCAAAGATCACATCATTGTCTCCCGCCGCCTGGACTGCCGGGCTGGCCAGAGCGCAGGTGACAAGCAGGGCCAGGGTGAAGCGCAGACCGGATAACAAAGGCTGTCGCATATCCATTCTCCAGAAAATCCGCAAACAAAATTGCCGTAGCCATCGTCCCGAATCCGGCTTGGCGGGTACATGCGCGCAGCGGACACAAACAAGCACGCAACGGACATTCGAGTTGAAAACCGCATGAAATCAACGTCGTGGCCCTGTCCGCAAGATTGCACGAAGAACAAGGCCGGCTTTTCAAGCTCGCCCGCCAGGTTGTTCCCGGCACGAGCATTACACTGTCCCGGACAGACACTGATCCGGGCGGAAATGCTTTTGCGCGTACTCATGTATTGCCTGCTGGTGATCGCTTCAGGGTGGGCTGCATCTGCAGCGGTGGGTGAAAGCGTCGAGAACGCCCGCTGGGTAGACCATCAATACGGCACGACCGATGGCCTGCCCGTGGACAGCGCCAACGGGGCGGTCGTGGACATGGACGGCTTCTTGTGGCTGGCCACCCACGACGGACTGGCGCGTTTCGATGGCGCGCATTTCGAGATTTACGATTCCCTGCGTTTCCCGGCCATGACCGGCAACCGGGTCCTGGGGGCCTGGCGTGATGCAGCAGGGCGGGTCTTTGCCCACACGGAAGCCGGTGATTGGTTGCGGGTTGAATCCGAGCAGGTTCGTTCCGCGTTTGCCGATCCCGACGTCGCCGGCGATGTGCGTTTCGTGGACCCGGCCAACCTGTGCGTGGCGACCCGGTCCCACCGGTATTGCCCTGATGAGGAAGGGCAGTATCACCAGGCACAGGTCTTTCCCGCCGGGGTGGATGCCACACTGGCGCTGGCGGCCAGCGACGACCGCCTCTGGCTGCTGAGCCGCGAGCTGGATGTCTGGCGCTTCGAGGAAGGACAGTGGCAGCGCCTGTGGCGGGCCGGCCGGCTCGGTCGTCGCAACGTCCAGCCGATCGGGGCGGTGGATGGAAGCGGCCGCTTCTGGCTCGGACTGGAAGAACGACTGCTGAGCTTTGATATCGCCGGCAATCCAGTCTGGATGAACGGGCCGGAAGATCCGCAGGGCGTGTATCAGTTGCGGGTAGATGCTCAAGGCCAACTGTGGGTCGGGGCCAGAAGTGGTCTGTACCGGCAGCGTGGTGGCCGGATCGAGCGCTTGTTCGAAGCACAGATCGGTGACCAGTCCGGGCTGAGTTGGGAAGGACCCGACGCTGCCCTGTGGGTGTTGCGGGGCGATGCCCTCTACCGGCTCGAACCCGGCGCGGATCTGGCCCGATTGCCGGCAACACCGGTGCTGCGCAGTTCGGGTCAGATCAAGAACATGGCCTTCGGGCCGGATGGCCTGGTCTGGATAATGACCTTGCAAGATGGTCTGCATCGGCTCAATCGGGCGCGCGTGGAACGCCTGGCGCCATCGTCGGAGCGCGACAAAAGCAATGTCTACGGCGTCAGTCATGCCCCCGATGGCACTACCTGGATGGGTACCTTGGGATCCGGCTTGCTGGCCGTGGGAGTGGACGGGTCACTACGCACCTATGGCGTTGAGGATGGCCTGCCCGGGGTGCATCCCTGGGTGGTGAACGTGTCCCCGCTGGGTGAGGTCTACACCGCCACCTACGCTCCGGGTCTGTGGCGGATGCCGGTGAATGGTGATCGTTTCGAGGCGGTTGCGCTGCCTGCAGGTCTGCGCCGTGAACCGATTCGCGCGCTGGTATTTTCCGCCCCGGATACGCTTTGGCTGGGCAGCTCCAACGGGGTCTGGAAACATGAGCTCGACCAATGGCACAAGGTCTGGCCCGAGGACGAGCGCCGGGTACGGGTGAGCGCGCTGGTGATTGCACAGGCCGGGATCTGGCTGGGCAGCGACGAGGGTGTCTGGCGTCTGGAAAACGGACAAACCTGGCCGGTGGCGGCGGAACTGTTGGCCCACACATCGATACGCGGACTCGACCTGGCCTCGGATGGCGCCGTGTGGATCAGCACCGATGGCCGGGGGCTGGTACGGGTAGCTGCCGATGATCCCCTGGGCGAGCATCCCTTGCAGCTGACCCGGCAGCAGGGCCTGCCGTCCAATACCCCGCATGCCGTGGTCGAAGATGCGCAGGGCCATTTCTGGGTCAACAGCAATCAGGGTATCTTCCGCATCAGCCGCCCCGGATTGAAGGCGCTGTTGTCCGGTGAGGAACAGGGCCTGGCACCCCTGCTGCTGGGTCTGTCCGATGGCTTGCCGGAACTGGAAGGCAACGGCGGTGTGCAACCCTCCGTGGCCCGGGATGCCCGTGGACGCCTCCTGTTCGCTTCGCAAAATGGCGTGGTGCGGGTAGACCCGATGGCCATGCCCCTGTATGAAAACCCGCCGCGCACCCGCATCGGTCGGATCGAACACGAAGGCGTCTTGTTGGCCCTGGATGCCCAGGGTCGTCTGCCCCAAGGCATGCGCAATCTGCGCTTTCACTACGGCGCGGCCGACCTGGTGGGCAGCGGACAGAGCCGTTATCGCTACCGCATGCTGCCCTCCTCCAGCTATTGGAGCGATGCCCTGAACGAGCGCAGCGTGCAGTTCAATGCCTTGGCACCGGGGCGTTACCGGTTTGAAGTCCGAGCCGGCAACAGCGATGGCATCTGGGCGCAAGCGCCGTCCGCACTGGAATTCACGGTGCCCGCGTACTGGTACGAAACCGGCCTGTTCCGGCTCGGTTTGCTGGCTCTGGGCCTGCTGCTGGTGGTGGTTGCCGTGCACTGGCGATTGCGGCAACTGCATAACCGGGCGCTGGCCCTGGATCTTGCCGTGCGCACGCGCACCCAGGAACTGCGACATGAAAAATCCCGCGTGGAACAGGCCATGGCCGAGCTCACCGGCACCTATAAAACCCTGGAGGAACGCAATCTCGCCCTGGCCGGGCAAGCGCACCAGCTCGAACAACTGGATCGCTTCCGCCAGCGCGTGCTGGCCAACGTCAGCCACGAACTGCGCACGCCCATCATGCTGGTTGGCCTGCCGCTGGAAGAACTGGAATGCGAGGGCAATGGCCTGGGCGCGCACGCGCTCGAGCGCCTGCAGTTGGCACGCCGCCAGCTCGAACGCCTGCAGGCTCTGGTTGAACAACTGGTCGGATTGATCCAGGCCGAATCCGGACAGATGCCACTACGCCTGAAGCGGGTTGACCTGGAACGCTTCTGCCATCGTCTGGTTTGCGATTACGGCCCCAAGGCGGAACTGCAGAACGTCCAGTTGCAGCTCCACGCCGCTGGCACGCTTGAACCCATCTATGCCGATCCTGCCCACCTGGCCACCATCTTCGGCAATCTGCTCGATAACGCCCTCAAGCACGCCCCGCCGGGAAGCCCGATCCGGCTGGATCTGGAGATGCAGGACGAAGGCGTGTGCATCAGCGTCAGTGACCAGGGCAGCGGCTTTGATCCGGCCCTGGCTTCCCGCCTGTTCGAACGCTTCTACCGGGCCCAGGGGACGAATCGCGAGGGACTGGGTATCGGTTTGTCCCTGGTGCAGGAACTGGTACGCCTGCACGGTGGCCATATGGACGCCAACTCGCAGCCGGGCGCAGGGGCCTGCTTCCGGGTCTGGCTTCCGGGTGGCAGTGAGCACGTGGCCCTGCAGGATCTGACCCTGGATGATCCGGAAGACACGCGGCCTGCGGTGCCGGCAGGCATCGAAACCGATGCGGAAGGCTGCATCCTGCTGGTCGAGGATCACCCCGATCTGGCCAACTATCTGGTCGAACGTCTGGGCAATCGCATCTGCACCCGTTGCGTGCACAGCGTCGAAGAAGCGCTCCCGTTGCTGGCCAACAACCCCCGCATCCGCCTGGTCATCAGCGATGTGATGTTGCCCGGACGCAGTGGCATCGACTTGTGCCAGGACCTGAAGCAGGGAACCGTAGGGCACCAACAGCCGGTGATCCTGATCTCCGCCCGCGCGGTCTCGCAGGCGGTTGAATCCGGCCTGGCCGCAGGCGCTGCGGCCTATCTCACCAAACCCTTCGGCTTTGATGCTCTGGTCGAAGCCATCAGCCAGGCCTGGCCGGCGGCCCGCAGCCGTTTCGAGCCACCAGCGGCAGATCCGCAAGCTGTCGATTCCGTACTCAAACCGGCACTGGAACATTTGCATGAAGCGGATTTCAGCATGACCCAGTGGGCCGAACTGGTGCACCTGTCCAGCCGTCAACTACGCCGCCGGGTCAACGCCCTGACCGGACAAACCCCGCAGAACTGGTTGCGCGAACAGCGCCTGCTGCGCGTGCACCAGCTTCTGCGTGAAGGCCAGTGCAAAACCCTGCTCCAGGCCGGCCAGCAATGCGGCCTGGAAAACCCTTCCTACCTGTATCGCAGCTACCGCGCCCGCTTCGGTGATCACCAGGAACCTGCGGCAACCGAAGTCGAGCCCGGATAAAACCCAACCAGACCAGGAATCGCGCGCTCCGATCCGCAATCCCGTTGCGTATCGTGCTGTCGAGGCCGTGAACGCGAAATGGCGGATCAAATCCGCCATTTCGTCTCTTGAACCAGTTGGCATGAAACCAGTTCGCCATGCGGGACAGGATCACGTATCGGATACTTCCCTGCCTGGAACTCAGGCCTTGCGCTGAATCACGGCTCCGCCCAGGATCATCACGCCCAGCAGCAACATCAGCAGGACCAGCGGATGGTTGCCCGGCACGCTGATCGGTGCGCCTGCGGCAAATGCGAGAGGCAGGTTGCCGCTGACCGGATCATGGCTGGCGTCGCCGGAATACCAGGCCTCGGCCTGGTGCAAGCCGGGGCTGAATGGGCCGGCGCTGCAAGTTGCCATGCCGCTGGCATCCACCGGCACATCGGCGCAGACGATCGCTCCATCCACGAGAAAATCGACCGTGCCGCCGGGAACCAGACTGCCGCCACCGGTAACCGTGGCGGTGAGCGTGGCGGTTTGGCCAGGCGCCACCGTGGTTGGCGATATGGCCAGATCCAGGCTGCTGGCCAGCGCGGTATTGCTGAGGGCAAACACCACGGGTGCGGCCGCCATGATTCCATTTTCACCCGGGGCAATCGGTGCCGGTGGCGGGACCGAGCCGTCCACGCTGGCTTCCACCTCGTAGCTGCCGGCGATCTCATTGGCCGTAGCGGTGACGCTGGCGATACCGCTGGCATCAGTGACAGCGCTGCTGGCTGAAAGCACGGCGCTGGCTCCGGAAGCGGGCGCTGCAAAGTTCACGGTGATTCCTTCCAGCGGCATATCACCGGCATCGGCCACACGCACGGACAGCGCGACGGGGAAACCATCCAGAACCGGCACGTCCTGACCATCGCCACCCTGCACGGTCAATCCATCTGCCGGGTTCTGCTCGAAACTCACTGTTACCGTGCAATCGGCCGTGATCGCACCCGTGACGTACTGGTCACCGCTCAAACTGCCCGCCGGGCAATCACCACCGGCCGGCATCACCGCGTGATAACCCGCATCCGGGGTGAGAGTGAAGGTGACGAAGCCACCATGATTGACCGTCTGGCTGGCCGGCAAGACGCCGCCATGTCCACCCAACACGCTGGCAATGACGGTGTAACTGTCAATCGCGTACTGCGCCGTCACGGTGAGATCACTGGTGACGTTGTTGAACGGTACATCCCAGCCGGTGAAGGTGTAGCCGGCGCGTATCGGATGGGCAGGTGCGGTAGCAGCGCTGCCGTGGTCGACGGTTCGCGTATCCAGCACGCTGCCGTCCCAGTCGACGAAGGTCACGGTCCAGGTATCGATGGCAAAGCGCGCAGTGACATCAAGATCGGCGTGCACGTCGGTATCGGTGCGGGCAACGGCGGCAACGCCGTCATCCCAGTCGATGAAGTGGTAGTGCGCATCAGGCACGGCGATCACTTCGGTGCCGTCTTCGCCCTCGGTGACGCTCTGGCTGACAGCACCCGTCAGGGTTCCGCCGGGGCCGGCGGTGTAGTTCAGGGTGTAAACCTTGATCGCGGTGACAGTAAAGGTGGCGGTGGTTTCCGCCAGAGTGGTGTCCTCCTCGCCGCAGAGGGGACAGCTGCCATCGGGAGGCGGGAAGGGCGAGCTGCCGTCGGGAGTACCCGTGGTCTGACCGCTGTGCAGGGTGAAGGTGGCGCTGCCGGTGCTGCCGCCGGCGCCGGCGGTCATGCGCACGGTGATCACATCACCACTTTTGACGATGGCTTCGCTGACCCACGTGGTGCCGCCGTCCCGGCTGAACTCGGGGTTGCCCGCGCCGGCGATGCGCGCCCCGCCCCAGGCGGTGGTGCCACCAGGGGCACCCAGCGTGATCGGGTCAAAGATCACCAGGCTGCCTTCAGGCTCCGTGCGCGAAGCCGTGCTGCCGAGATTCTCAAAGGACTGCCCGCCGCGCACCAGCCGGGTATGCCAGTGGTCACTCCGAAGACCCTGGTATGGACCCTTGTGGCCATCGCCGTTGAAGTACATGGCCCATCCGGCGTTCGCATTGTCACGTGAAGGCGAAGCCGACCACGCCGCGTCCTCTGAGGAATTTGGAAATACCGTCCAGTTGACCGAGGGGGCGACCAGACAGCCAGAGTGGAGATAGTCCAGTTCCTTGAGATACGCCAGCCGCCAGCTGCCATCCTGCAAGCGGTCGAAGCCCAAGGGGCCGGTGGCGCCCCCATCCCACCAATCTTCCTGCCCGGCAAACGAGCGCGGCGTGTACTGGTCCATCCAGTCGTTCCAGATGCGGGACTCGTAGCTGCCGACAGTGCAATCCGCACCGCTGGTGCCTTGCGTGCAACGCTGCCAGACCAGGCCGGTGGACCAGTGCATCGCGCTGGCTACCCCATCGGTCTCGCCCAGGATGTAGTGACTGCTGTGGTTGGGTGAGGTCGCCGGATCGGTGCCGCAGCTTTCCTGGGCAAAGGCCGGGGCAAGCAGACTGGCCAGCAACAAGCCGATGCCGAGAACGGGGAAACGACGTGAGCACACGGTGGTCACGAACCGGATGAAAGGGTGCCTCATGGGAAGATTTTCCAGTTTGAACAAGGATTCCGAAGGCCACCGCGACCAAACGGTGACCGAGCCTGCCTGCCCATAGCAGCAGCTCCAAGCTCAGGAAAAGCCTAGTGCGACCCTTGTCATGGACCCATGTCCGCTGCGGACATGAATATGCACACAGCGGACATTTCATTGATTTCATGCGGTTTTACGGACACCAAACCGTGTCTTGCCGGGCCCGTGGTCATGGAGCGGTTGCGTCGGCCACGTAGCCCGACGAAAGCTCTGTACGTTCGTCTTACCAGCACTCCGCCGTGGACTCGGTTTCCTCGAAACCACCGGCAAACAGGCACACGTGCGGGGCATCGCCACCCTTGAGCACGGCCACGGCCATTTCGACGGAACTGCTGCTGGCAGGTAGTTGGCCTCCGACCAAGGTGAGGTGATCCTTCTCCACGCCAGTGGCTACCATCTCGACAGGCTTGCCGATGTTCACCTGGTTGGGACTGTCAGGGTTGATCTCCAGTTCGCTGTAAAGCCAGTTGCCATCGGCACTGAACTGCTGCACCTGCATGTGGCGTTGGCTGCCTTTCTCAAAATCGCGGTAGTGCGACAGCACCACCAGATCGCCGTTGCTGCGCTCGATCACGCTCACGGGATTGGCGCTGGGCGAATACCGGAACATGCCATAGGCCAAGGGCGGATCCACCAGGCACACACCCACCGTTGTCACCTGCGCCCAGTGCGAACAAAACCCCAGATCGGCCGCGCCCGTGGACCGGATCCGGCCCATCAGCATCGGGGTGATGTCGGCATCCATGGATTCCGACCAGCCGGCAAACACCACATCGCCGTTGGCGGCCACCGTCAGGGCGGTGACCGCATCGTTATACCTGCTTGGGTTGTTGTCCTTTTCGTAATCCACCGAGCGCCAGTTGATGGCGCCCATGGCCCCGGTGGAAGGCGACAAGGAATGGACGAATCCATCCGTCTGGTTATTGGCTGAGGCTGCGTTGCTGCTGCCGCCGATATACAGCACGTGGTTGGCCGCACCGCCGCTATTGCGTAGGGCCATGGCCTGCACGCTGGCGGCCAGGCCGGTTGCCGGGGACCAGCTCGGCGCCCCGATCACGTGGCCATTGGTTCCGAACGTGGTCACCAACTGACCACCACTGGTGCCGGTACTACCAGCCGTACCGGTCATCCGGCTGACCGCGACCATGGTGCCGCGCGTTGTATGACCGATGGTGCCGGCGATGAACAGGCCATAGGTCTTGTCATACAGCAGGCGCGTGGGTTTCGCCCACAAGTATGGATTCGTCCCGGCCAGCGGATAGTCCAGCAGACCGACGCCGTTCGGGAAACAGGACAGGTCGGTATCCAGCCGCATGCAGTACACCCGCCTGACACCTTCATCGAGCATATAGATCTCGCCATGGGCACCGGCCGCGACATCGGCAAACCGTCCGTAGCCCACGAGCTTCCAGCCATCCAGGCCATAGTCATGGTCCACCTCACCATTCTTCTGCACCCGCAGCAGCCACAGGCGATTGACCGCTTCATCCGTGCTCCACTGGCGTGCCGCCACGTAGTAGCCCATCTCTACCGGAATCGGCGCGTTCGTCGGCGGCAGCAGGTACGTTTCGACCCATGGAAACACGCGCAGGGTTTCCAGATCCGTGTTCCAGCCGGTTTCCTCGTCGAGCCAGAACAAGCGCGAGCCCTTCACGTTGAAATCCGTATCGAACTGCAGCCCGTAATCCGCAGTGGCAGCACTGACCAGCGGCGCCGCGCCCACAGGGACAGACGAGGCAACCGCTACCTGCGCGATCCCCAAAACCAGCCCTGCGGCCATGATCAGACGACAAATACGCTTCATGTTGGACGATTCCCGATATTGGCGATCACCCGCAACAGGTGACCTCAACCGGAATAAACACGAAAAGGCCGCCGAACCTGACACGGCCACGCGCACGCTGATATCGGGCCTGCGCATGGCAACGAGACAACGAGCGTGGCCACGGCTCCTGCTGATGGCAGCGACACCACCGGGCTGCCATCCCCCGGTATCGCCCGCGATCCATTCATGGCCGCCTCCGGCAACGCTGCCAGCCCTGCCACTACGCCCAATGCCCACAGATTTCCATTCTTCATGTTCCACTTGCCTCTTCCATGAAAGTCATTTCCACTATCAGCGTGATCATCACGCCATAATGGTGGCGTGCTGGCTGAGTGCCAGGGCTTGCCAGGAATGCCGGGACGTCGCCGCACACTGGCGAGCGCAAGCGCTGACGACACTTCAACGCACCCGCAGCAGGTCCTTCCAGCGGGTGGTGTAGCACGGTGACATGGCTTTCAGCAGGGGCCGCCATT
>CAYRJS010000019.1:0-18425 GCA_964424535.1 uncultured Aquimonas sp. | reverse complement strand
ACGCTCAAAGTAACGGATGAAGTACTGTCTGTCCGATACAGTCCAGATGGAAAGCAGCGAGCGCGATCAGCGGGCAGCTGACTGGCGCCGCGCCCGGCGCTGGCTCGATGCGCTGCCTGCTGATGATCGCGCCCAGCTGCGCGCCTACTGGCAGCGATGCACGCTGCCGGCAGATCCGATCTATCTGCTTTGCCTCATCAGCTCGCACACGCGCCAGCGCATCGATGCCGGCATGATTGACCTGGCCTGAAAAAAAAAAGGCCACCGCAGTCGCGGTGGCCAGGTGAAGTGTACGCTCGGCTTACACTCACGCTGGCGCTGGCGCCAGCCCAACAGCCGCCAGAATCGGGTACGCCCGACGCTTTTGCTCCGCTGTCAAGTAGCCGTGTTCGCGGTAGAAGTCAGCCAGGCCCAGCAAGATTTCAAGCTCGACCAGGCCCAGCTTGTGCCGGTGCATATCCGTAGCACGGTCAATGGCCAAGGCATACTTTTGATTTGGCGTCAACATGGCTGGCCTGCTACTTCGCCAGCAGCCAAACGACCAGGACCAGGGCAACAGACACCAACCCACCAACACCGGCGAAAACCGCCAAACGCAGCGTGTCAGCTGACCGCTTCGCGTCGCTGGCGTGCTGCATCATGTCGCGGCGATCAAGCGCCGCGACGACTTCCGTGACTAGATCCTTGCGAGCCTGCGCAGATGCCGACTGGACCTCGCTGGCCAGGTACTTTGCAGCTCCCGCGATCATCGTTTCCGCAGCGGTTTTCACCGCTGCGATTTCCTGGGCCATCATCTGCGCGCCCTTGCGTTCCAGCTCGGCCGCGCTCTTTTCGGCGCGTTCCAGGTAGTGGCCAAGCACCAGATCATGGATGGCGACGCTGGCAAAGATCGGATCATCTTTGCCAAGCGCCAGATCGTGGCGCCGAAGTACCTCGGCGCGCAGTTGCTCGATGTCGATACCTTCCATAGTCACAGCCCCAGGTTGGCCATCTGCTCGTACAGGTGGCGCTTGACTTTGGCCAGCCGGCTTTTCGCCATCAGGCCGAAATCGCCAGACTCGGCGATATCGGCAAAGGTCAGCTTGCGATCCAACATCAGTTCCATGTCCTTCCCGTAGGTTGCTGACGTTTGGCGCGGGATGCGGATCAGGCCGTGCACACGGTCCTTTTGGCCTTGGTACACCTTCATGTCCTCGAAAGCCTTTCCTTCCGCCTCGATGGCACCAAAATACTCGTTGCACCAGACGACCAGCAGCGCTTCCTTTGGAAGCTGCTTCGCAAGGGACTGGAAACCGCGAAGAGTGTCCCCCATCGCCTGCCCGCCGGTAACAACGGTGTGCACCATCACTTCCTTGCCGGCCTCCGCCAAGACCGCGATTGCGTCGTTTTCGACGATGTAGTGAGACAGCGGGATGAAGGACGATGCCCCGTTGTCAACGACGAAGGTGGCGTCTTCTTCCACCATCATTTCCATCATCTGATCGAAGGCGCGTTCGTTGAGCGAGCTGCCATCCATGAGATCCACTCGGCGAGCGTCCAGGCTCTCGTACCCGATCAGGGTCGAGTTCACCGGGTCGGTATCGACTCCGACGACTTCTCCGGATTCGGCCTGATCGCGCAGGTACTGCATCAGGAGGGCACTGACGAAAGACTTGCCGACACCGCCCTTGCCTTGCAGGGTCAAATGGACTCGGTTCATGGGTGTTGCTCCTTTGGGTTTTTGGTCAGATGAGATCGTCAAGGTCGCCGGCGATCGGGTTGTGTCGGAACTCGCCGAAGGGCTTGGATGGGTTGGTTGTTCCGTCCGAAGCCGTTTCCGCCCGGCTCGGCTTGCTCGTACTGGTGCCGCTGGTTTTTCTGGTGCTGGTGGTGGTCGCTTGCTTGTCATTGCGTGATCCCTTTGGCCTTGGTGGTTCGGCTTGGATGTAGCTGCGGCACAGTCGCGTGAACTGCACATAGCTGATGCCCAAAGCCTCCTGGTGTGCCTTGTGGTAGCTGCGCATCGTCCTACCACCCTCAACCCATTCCCGGATCGCATCGGCGTGAGCGAGCACTACTGCGCGCCCATCGCCCCACATCCTTTCCGGCTCTTTTTTTGGCGTCATATCGACTTTTCCTCGTTGCTCCTTCGACTCGGTGCCACGTTGGTAATTCTTGTGCCTTGCTTGCATATCCTTGTGTCGCTCTTGGTGCGACGTTTGCAATTATCTGCAATTTCCCGCCCTTGTCAACCTCTATCGACTAAATTTCCGGGCCTGTTACGAAGACGAAACTAAGAACATCAAGCAAAGAGACGGCAAGATGTGCATTGTAGCCCTACACGGTGACCCGTGTAGGCTACAATGCTGGCTCTTACTCGCCTGCGGCTCGACGAATCTTGCTCTGCGAGGCCCACCGCCGCTGCCGCGTCATGACAGGAGAACGCCAATGAAGATCGAGCAGGAACCGAACGCACCGGCTGGCGGTGGCCAGCCGGAAAGAGACGGACAGACCCGCGACCGGAAGCGTCCGATCCGGGTCTTTGTCAACGACGATGAACGAGCCGAAATCGAACGGCGGGCGGCAGTCGCCGCCCTGCCCTTGTCCGCGTATCTGCGAGCTGCCGGCCTGAACGAGCCGCTGCGCCCCGCCTATGACTACGAGGCTGTACGCGAGCTGGTGCGGGTGGCTGGTGACTTGGGCCGGCTGGGTGGGCTGTTCAAGCTGTGGTTGTCAGAACGGCGGGGTGAAGGTGCGACGGCTGCCGAAGTGAACCGAGCGCTGCACGAAGCCAGAGGATTGCAGGACGAAATCCGAACCAAGCTGGGGCGGGTGTGATCGCCAAGCGGGTCATGAGGAAAGGGACCGGCGACTTTGCGCGCTTGGGTCGATACATCGTGGATGCGCGAGGGCTGATCGATCCGGCGAGCTGGACACGGACGGCTGATTACATCCTGGACACCGCGCACGATGGCGCGAAGGTCGGCGGTGTCAGAGTCACGAATTGCGGGTCGGATGATCCGGCCTTTGCCACGGCGGAAATCTTGGCCACGCAGCAGCTGAACACTCGGAGCAAAGCGGACAAGAGCTATCACCTGGTGGTGTCCTTCCCGGCTGGGGAGCGACCGGCGCTCGATGTCCTGAACCAGATCGAAGATGCCCTTGTAGAAGCCATCGGACTGGCAGACCACCAGCGAATTTCCGCGATCCACACCGACACCGAACATCTGCACATCCACGTCGCGATCAACAAGGTGCATCCGGAGACACACCGGAACGTAGAACCCTATTACGACAAGCGGGCGCTGATGGAGGCGTGCGAGCGCCTTGAAGTGATCCACAACCTGCAACGCACGAACCACGGACTTGAACACGATCAGGAGAGAGAACATGAGCGAGGACGCACAGGACCAGACCACGGAACAGGCCACGACGGTGCCCGAACCGAAGGAGTCCAGATCGATTACGAAAGCCTTGGCGGTGCCCACGATGGCGACAGGAACGCCGCTCTACGTCAGTCCTACCGTGCAGCTCTTGCCGAAGACGATGAAGCCCAATCCCTCGACGCTGTGCGAGATTTGTCCGGGGTCAGTGTGGTACGTGACACGCGGGCAGCTCACGAACTACTGCCGGGTGCTGAAAATGACAACCTGGACGAACATGAAGCCACACGTCCTGACCTGCTGCGACGGGTACGAAATGGCGATAGCGGACATGCTGGCCAAGCAAGAAGGGTAGACGGCAGGGCCGGCGACATGGAGGCACACGCTGGGCGGGAAGCCCTGCTGCGATGGGTCAGCACCCACGCGAAAGAAGGGATGCAGCAGGCCGGCAGCTGGGAGGAACTGCACGCAGGCCTGGCCGAACTTGGATTGCAGATCAAACCGCGGGGCGCCGGCATCGTGGTGGCCACGACCGATGGGAAGGCAATGGTGCGCGCAAGCGATGTTGCGCGGGATCTATCCAAAGCAGGACTTGAGGCCCGGTTGGGGCCATTTGTGCCACCAAGCGAAGCGGTCAAAGCGATCAAGCCACGGATGCGCTACCACGCACCAGCACGGCATCGACACAGGGACACAGCTGGGCTTTTTTCCAGCTTCCGGAAGGAGCGGAACGCGGCCATTGCAGCACGTAAGCAGCTGCGCGAGCAGCTGCGCAAGAAACACGAAGCCGAGCAAAAGGCATTGCAGAAGCGCTACGCCACCCGGCGAGCAGCGGTGAAGCTGGCCAGCTCCGCGCTGGATGCCGGCAAGATGAGCCACCACGAAAAGACAGGCTTGAGGACGGCACGCGGCGCGGTGCGGGTGGGATCGATGGCCAAGACGCTCGGGATCAAGGATCAGTACAGCGCAATCGCGCGAGAGCGAAAGCGGGAGCAGGCCGAATTGAAGCTGCGGCAGCGGCGAGAACGCGATGCTGTGGTGTTGAGGCATCCCCTGCCCGTCTGGCAGGCATGGCTTGCCGGTCAGGCATCAGCTGGCAACACATCTGCACTGGACGTGCTGCGCAGTCAGGAACGGAAGAAGGAAAAGTTCCTGGGCAGTTGGATCAATGCGCTGGATGCGGAAGCTGCGAAAACAGTGGTCTACAACCAGATGAAACCGCGCACGGACAAGAGCGGGGCCGTGGTTTACAACGTGGCCGACGGTGGGCGCGTAAAAGACACCCGGAATGGCGTCAAGGTCGAAGCATCTACCGATGCGGCAGCGTTTCTTGGGCTGGTGCTGGCCGCTGATCGCTACGCTGGTCAAGCGCTGGTTGTCCAGGGATCTACTGCGTTTAAGGAACAGCTGGCGGCAGTGGCCGGCGCGAAGAATCTGGACATCCGGTTTGCTGATCCGGGCATGGAAGCGGCACGACAAAAGGCAAGCCAGCCTGCACCGGTTCCGACGAAGCCAACGCCGGCAGCGGCACCAGAAAAACCGACGCTGGACAAGCCAGCACCAGCAAAGCTCGATGCGCTGGATGTCTACATCAGCCAGCGGAATCAGCAGCGCGAACAGACTTCCTCTATAAGCTATCATCGACGTTGGGAAGCCAGCGATGCCGGGACGGCGGTGTATCAGGGCCGAAGGAAATTCACGGATGGAAGCGAAGCTGTCTTGTTGGAACGAGGTGGCGACACCGTGGTGATGCCGGTCACCAGCGCGCAGGCTGCAAAAGCCAGTACCTGGCGCATTGGCACAGCAGTGGCCACCGACAACCGAGGGCGCTTTGTCGATGCCCAAAAAACTCAACCCACGATCAAAAAAGGAAAGAGCCGATGAGTACAACCGCAGTGCAGCTCAAATCACGATTGGGAGGTGCCCTCGCGTTCCTGGCCGGCATCCTGATCCTCAACGGTGGCATCACCCAATGGATCGCTTACCGGCTCAACTATCACCCTGCTTTGGGTGATCGGATCTTTGGTCTGTATCAGCCCTTTGCGTGGTTCGGCTGGCAGCGCTGGTACGAGACGGCTTCGACCACGTTCAACATCGCGTATCTGGTGTTCGTGTTAGCCCTGGGTGGTGGGCTGATGACCATCGTGATCGTGCATGGCATCAGGACGCGCAGTGCAAAGCAGCACGATAGTCTGCATGGCACCGCCCATTGGGCTACCGAGGACGAAATCAGGGTGACCGGCTTGCTGCCGCCCAAGGGCAAGCGGGGCCAGGGCGTGTACTGCGGTGGTTGGAAGCACCCGAAGACGGACGATCTTCATTACTTGCGGCACAACGGCCCGGAACACATCGCAGCGCTGGCGCCGACGCGCTCCGGTAAGGGCGTGGGCTTGGTCATTCCGACGTGCTTGAGCTGGCCGCACTCGATGATCCTCAACGACCGAAAGGGCGAGCTGTGGAACCTCACAGCAGGCTGGCGAGCCAGCCCGGAAGGCGCGAACAACATCGTGATGTACTTCAATCCGAGTGATCCGGATTTTGAAGGATGCGTGGCATTCAATCCGCTGGAAGAAATCCGGATCGGCGATGTCAGCGAAGTCGGTGACGCTCAAAACATCACCACGATCATCGTTGACCCTGATGGCAAAGGCTTGGGTGACCATTGGAGCAAAACCGCATTCGCGTTTTTGACAGGAGCGGTGCTGCATGAGTGCTACAAGGCACAAGAGCAAGGCAGAAACGCGACGCTATACGACGTGCTGATGGCCATCACCGATCCGACTCGGGACGTGGTGCAGTATTACGAGGAAATGATGGCCAACAAGCACGACAAGGCCAATCTTTACGACTACGGCGGGGCGCATCCGTTGGTTGCGGCAGAAGGCCGGACCATGCTGAACAAGCCGGAAGAAGAACGAGGGTCGGTGTTGTCAACCGCCGTATCGTTTTTGTCGCTGTATCGCGATCCCATCGTTCGGCACCACACCAGGCGAAGCGATTTCAAGATCATGGACCTGATGAATGCCGAGCGTCCGGTGTCGCTTTATCTGGTCAGTCGAGACGAAGACAAGGACCGCTTGAGGCCGCTTTTGCGGCTGATCCTTAATCAGATTGTCCGCGTCTTGCTCCGTCCGGAAATTGAATTTGAGGACGGACGGCAAAAGCCACCGCACAAGCACCGACTGCTGTTGATGCTGGATGAGTTCCCGAGCTTTGGGAAGCTGGAAATCTTCCAGGAGGCATTGGCCTTTATCGCCGGCTACGGCATCAAGGCGTATCTGATCATGCAGGATATCGCACAGCTTTGGAGTGCCTACGGGCGCGATGAAACCATCACGTCCAACTGCCATGTCCGCATCGCCTACGCGCCCAACAAGATCGAGACGGCGGAATGGCTGTCCAAGATGAGCGGCACCAAGACAGAAACGAAATGGCAGATTACCGAGTCAGGAAAACGATTCGGTGGGTTTGCCGACGGGTTCTCGCGGACCGGCCAGGAGAGCAGCCGACCGCTTATCACGCCGGATGAAGCCATGCGCTTGCGCGCACCGGTCAAAAACGATCGTGGCGAAATCACGGAGCCGGGTGACATGCTGGTGTTCGTCGCCGGACACGCGCCTATTTTCGGAACGCAGAGCCTGTTTTTTCTGGACCAGACTTTCAATGATAGGTCGAAGCTGGCAGTACCTGTCAGCGGGCAGGTACGGCAACACCAACAAGCAGAAAGCCCGAGCAAGGGCGGCGCCGTCGATCCGAAGCTGAAAGACATGCTTTGGACCAGCCAGCAGCCGGAAGGGCAGGGGACTGAACAACAAGAGCAGGAGCAGCAGACGTGATCCCGATGAAAAACCGTCGATTCTTTGCGCGCTTGGGTATCGGTGTTGCCCTCGCCGCGATCATCGCGGCACCCCTATGGATGATGGGATACCGGATCAATGAAACCGAATCGCTGCCGGTCGGCATCTGGCGGATTGTTGGCGCACCGGGCATTGCCGAACGTGGGCAGATCGTCAATTTTTGCCCACCGAACACGGCGACTTTGCGGGAAGCAAGGGATCGAGGCTATCTGCATGATGGGCCGTGCCAGGGCGGACTGGAGCCATTGTTCAAACCGGTGGTGGCCGTTGCCGGAGACATCATCGAAATCACCGATGCCGGCGTGGCTGTAAACGGACAGGACATCGAGAGCAGCACTCCAATCAAGATCGATGGCCGAGGCATGGCCATGCCACGTCTGCAACGCGGGCAGTACATCGTAAAGCCCGGCCAGGTGTGGGTGGTTTCCAGCCACACACCGTACTCGTTCGACTCCCGTTATTTCGGGCCAGTGGATGTCGCCGCCGTCGCGGGTCGAGCCATCCCAATCTGGATCAAGGACAGCGAAAAATGATTGACGTTGGAATGATCGAAGCCTGCGCACCAGGTGTTGCGGTCGAAACCATCCAGGCGATTGTGCGCGTTGAGTCGGGCGGTGATCCGCTGGCGATGAACGCAAACAGGAGCAAAGGGCCGGTGCAGCTGCGGGCGGAAGACTTAGCCGATGCGATCCGGCAAGCAAAAGCGGAAATCGCAGCAGGCAACAGCGTAGACATGGGCCTGATGCAGATCAATTCCCGCAATTTGCCAGTGCTGGGATTGACCGTGGAACAAGTGTTCAATCCGTGCACGAATCTAGCAGCCGGCGCCGGCATCTTGGCCGACGCCTACCAGCGGGCAGCAAAACGGGACGGCGAAGGGCAGGGCGCTTTGAAACAGGCTTTGAGTGCCTACAACACCGGCACGTTTTCCCGTGGCTTCGAGAATGGCTATGTAGCCCGCTATTACAAACAGCACGCGGCAAAAACGCCGCGTCACGATCCGGATAGCATCGCGTCAATTTATGGCGCAAATCCCACTGTTTACATGATTCAACCACAACCGCAGGAGCAGGACATCGTGAACAATGAGACCCCAAACCCTGAAAATATGGAGGCAACAACCGTGAAGCCAATCATCACCACCGACGTGACAGAGCTGATGCAGCCCGGCGTGCAGGTCATCATTGATCCTGATGATGCTGCGGAAATGGGACTGGTCGAAGACGACGCACTGACCGAAATCGATGCCTGGGAATCCAATCAGGATGATCATCACGCAATGGGAGGTGCCGAAGATGGCCGCTAAAAGGGACAAACCGAGCTACGCCGAACAGGTCGCAGCACGGTTGATCGATCAGCTTGAGAAGGGCACGGCGCCCTGGCAAAAGCCGTGGGCACCTGGAGAGCTGCAAGCGCCTTTCAACCCGACGACTGAAAAGCCGTACCGGGGATTCAACTCGCTTTGGCTGATGGCGCAAGGTCACGGTGATCCTCGCTGGATGACCTACAAGCAAGCTGGCGCTGCCGGTGCACAGGTTCGTAAAGGCGAGAAGGGCACCTATATCCAATACGTGAAGATGCGTGGCGAAGAGCCGGTGACCGACGAAGCTGGGAAACCGGTGCTGGACGAAAACGGCAAGGCAAAGACGCAGCTGGTTGAGTATGACCGGCCCAGGGTTTTCGGTGCCGTGGTCTTCAATGGCGAACAGATCGATGGACTGCCGCCGCTCACGCCGGCACCGACGATGCCGGAATGGGAGCGGCACCAGCAGGCGGAAGCAATCATGCAGGCCAGTGGCGTGCCGATCCATCACGCACCCGGTGACCGTGCGTTTTATCGACCATCGTCGGACAGCATCACGCTGCCGGAACGTGAGCAATTCCCGACGGCAGATGGCTACTACGCCACCGCCATGCACGAACTCGGTCATGCCACCGGCCATCCGTCCAGGCTCGACCGGGATCTAGCCCATCCGTTCGGATCGGTCGGCTATGCGAAGGAAGAACTGCGGGCGGAAATCGCATCGCTCATGATCGGCGAGCGGTTGGAGCTGGGACATGATCCAGGTCAGCACGCGGCATACGTCGCCAGCTGGGTGCAGATTTTGAAGGATGACCCGAAAGAGATCATGCGCGCTGCTGCCGATGCCGAGAAGATCGCTACTTACGTGCAGACGTGGGAACAAAAGCAAGAGCAACAGCAAGAGCAACAGCAGGGTGCGCAAATCGATCCCAACGCATTGCCCGAGGGCTGGACTGAATCACGTCCAGGCGCCTTGGCCACTAATCCGAATCCGGATCGAGGCGGAATCATCGATGCGGAAATGGGTACTGATAAATGGTTTTACATTCCAAACCGTGAGGGGATTGAGCCAAGTAATGCTGTTTTTGAAACTCGCGGTGAAGCCCTGCAAGCCTTGCAGAAGGTCTTGATGCTGGATGACTTGCGAAGGGAGCTGGCCACGAAACCCACGCCGGCAGAGCAGGCAGTCAAGTCTGCGAGAAACAGCATTACCGGCGCGATCGATGCCATTGATGAGTGGCCGAACGAGCAAGGTGCAGCAACAGCGCGGAATGATGCGCGGCTTGCGCTGAACGCGCTGGACGATGGAAACATGGTTGAGGCAAGCAATCGACTGCGTGAACTGGTGATTGCCGAAGCCCGCGATGGCAACGGCGCGGATCATTTCCAGCAAGCGTTCGATGAAACATCAAAGTTGTCCAGCATGGAAGGGCTGCACTACTCCGACCGCACCATGCAAGAGCTTGTGAAAAACCACGGATGGGAAGAAAACATTGGTGGTGTTAGGCGGCAGTTTGAGGGTGTCGGCCCGTTGGGCGGTGAGGTATCTCCGAACGGGCAGCGCAATCTGCGCGCCAGCTACGACGAAGATCGGGAACGGCGGAGATACATGGGATTGAGTCTCGGGCCAAAAGTTTTGGCCGACATTGACGGGCGAGACATCACGCCGGCTGATGCAGCCCGACTGATCAACCTGAAAGCAGAGCAGTACGCCGACGAACAGCGTGTAAAGCAAGGATTGGAACCTAAATATGCAGTGGGATCGCCGACCGTGGAGCTGGCGAACCAAACGCCCTGGGCACTGGAACAGCAGGCGTTCGCGGTGAAGCAGTACGACGATCAGCGCAAATCGAACGAACAAGCTGGGCCGGTGGTGGTGTCCGGAGATCAATTGGAAGAAATCGAAAAGGAATACGGGCTGGGTCAAGAAAAGCCAGACCAAGAGGAAATGACGCCCGAAGAAATCCGGCTTCGCGCCGTATTGACAGAGCAGGGTGTATCAGTTGAGCGGCAGGATGAAATAGTTGCAGACATTGATGCGAAGACAAAGCCAGGTGCACGCATTGGGCCATTTGTTATTCCGGAGAACAAGCAGGAACTTCCGGTGCATCAGAAAAAGCCGGAGGGAACGATGTCAACCGAACGGACATATCTGGCGGTGCCATACCGCGAAAAGGACGAAGCCAAATCACATGGCGCGAAGTGGGACAAAGAGAAAAAGCAGTGGTATGCACCTGCGGGCACCGACCTTGAGAAGCTGGACAAGTGGATGCCTGAAAAACGGCAAACAGCAATGCCGGTCGCTGCCGGCGATCCAAAAGCGGAATTTGCCATCGCACTCAAAAACGCTGGGTTGATCGTTGATGATCCGATCATGGATGGCACTCGCCAGCGGTGTCAGGTCGAAGGCGACAAGGGCAAAGAGCGCAGCGGAAGCTATATCGGCTATCTCGATGGCCATCCTGCCGGCAGCATCCAGAACTACAAGACGGGCACCAAGGAAACGTGGAAGTCGTCAGCAGAGGTGCCGAATCTGTCTGATGCAGACCGGGCGCGTCTGGCAGAAGAAGCCAAAGAACGTCAAGAGCAGCGAGCGGCGGCGCTTGAAAAGGAGCACCAGGCCACGTCCGATCGGTTGACCAAAGCACTTGCTGATCCGCGCACGTACACAGCAGCGAATCCAGATCATCCCTATTTGCGAAAGAAGGAACTCGCCGGCGACGCTGGCGGCTTGATGCAGGATCAGCGTGGAAATCTGATCGTGCCAGCCAAAGATGCGACCGGCAAAGTGCATACGGTCCAGTGGATCGCGCCTGATGGCACCAAAGGCTTTGCAAAGGGCGGAAAGCTTGAGGGTGCTTTTCACATGCGCAACGGCGATAAAACCGATGGTCCGATCTTCATCGGTGAAGGCGTGGCCACGATGGAAACCATTGGCCGGGCGACCGGTGCAACCACCGTTGCAGCGTTCACCGCCGCAAACCTTGAGCATGTTGCAAAAGCAATCCGCGCAGAACATCCGGATCGAGCCATCGTGATCGCCGGTGACAATGACCACCATCAGCCAGCGAAAGGAAAACCGAACGTCGGACTGGAAACTGCCGAGCGAGTAGCCAAACAGGTCAACGGCCACGCTGCAATTCCAGAGTTCGACAAAGACAGCAAGGGCACCGACTGGAACGATTTTGCAGCAGAAAAGGGTGTTGGGGAGCTGCAAAAGGCGATGAACGAAAGCATGGTCATGGCGGATCGGCGGCGCCTTAACGATGCCCAGATGCTTGGCACTGACGGCGAGCGGGTTGAAGAAATCGTGCGACAGAACCAGGCGAAGGCAGAACGGCAAAAAGGCCCGAATGTGGCCGACATCAAAAGCGCCTACGCCGATCTACGGCTTAAGGCCGGCAAAGAAGCTGATAAGCAGGATACAAGTGACGAAGTGCCGGAAGAGCAAAAGGAACAGGAACAAAAGCAGACCAAGAACCGGACAGCTGGCCGCAGTCTGCGCAGGTAAAGGAACAACACAATGAAAACGCTGGTTATCATCGAAAGCCCAGGCAAGAAATCCACTTTGGAGAGCATTCTTGGGCCTGATTACGTTGTACGCGCAAGCTATGGCCACATCAGGGATTTACCCGAACGCGAGCTGGGTGTAAAAGCGCCAGCCTACAGGCCGGATTACGTGGTGAACGATCGAGCAGAACGGACGGTGGCGGCGCTGAAAAGCGCCGCCAAGGACGTTGATCGTGTACTGCTGGCAATGGACCCGGACCGGGAAGGCGAGGCCATCGCCTGGCATATCGCTGACGTTCTACAGCTGAAAAATGCACAGCGGGTGGTTTTCAACGAAATCACCACGGCTGCGGTGCGCGCTGGCGTCGCCGCGCCACGTCCGCTGAACATGGACCTTGTGCATGCACAGGAAGCCCGGAGGGTGTTGGATCGACTCGTAGGCTACCGAGTCAGCCCGGCGTTGTCAGACAAAGCCGGCAAGCGGCTCACAGCTGGGCGTGTCCAGTCACCCGCCGTGCGGTTGGTCGTAGAGCGGGAAAGGGCCATCGCGGCATTCAAGCCAACCACGCACTACGGAGCAGCGCTCATGTTTGATACGCCAGCTCCGTGGAAAGCAGCTTGGCTTCCGCCACTTCCAGAGGGGCAGGAATACATGCTGGATGCCGAGCTGGCCAGCGCGGCCGCTAGCGTCCGGCAGGTGTCTGTTTTGGCGTTTGACAAGGGCACATCCAGGTCGGCGCCGCCCGCGCCGTTCACGACTTCCACCTTGCAGCAAGCTGCGCAAGCAAAGCTGAAATACAAGCCGAAAGAGACGATGGAGCTGGCACAGCGGCTGTACGAGCAAGGTGCCATCACTTACATGCGGACCGACTCACCAAACCTGTCGTCTGTCGCGTTCGATCAGATCCATTCCTACGCCAAAGAAAAAGGCTGGGACGCTGTAGATCAGCAGCGGACGTGGAAGGCCAAGGGCGGCGCGCAGGAGGCGCACGAAGCGATCCGGCCTGCGGATATCGCAGCGGAGCAGGCGGGCGAAAACGAGAAGGAACAGGCGCTTTACAGGCTGATTTGGGCAAGGGCGGTGGCATCACAGCTGGCTGATGCTGTTTTTGCAACGCGGACAGCCGAGCTGGAAAGCGTCGAGGACGTAGGAGGCGAAAAGGCCCGTTACCAGGCCAAGGGCCGGGTGCTGATCGAAAAGGGCTGGCAGGCGCTTTACGAAGACAATCAGGACGAGGACGACGAGGACGACCAGCAGGCGAACAATCCCGTGCCGGAGCTGGAGCAAGGGCAGGTGATCGATGTTGCCCAAGGGGACGTTCTGACGAAAAAGACCAAGGCACCCAAGCGGTACACGCTGGCCACCTTGATCAAAGCGTTGGAGAGCCATGAAATCGGAAGGCCGGCAACGTATGCCCCGATTCTGGAAAACATCACGTCCAGGGATTACATCGCAGAAGATAAAAAAGGGTTCTTGTCAGCAACCAAGAGCGCCGAAGAAATCATTGACAGTCTGGTTGGGACATTCGACTTCATCGGGCTGGAATACACGTCGAATCTGGAAAAGGAGCTTGACGAGATCGCAGCAGGAGAAAAGGGCTACGCCACGGTGGTCGGCCAGGCGCACTCACAGCTGGAAAGCGAAATTGCCAAGCTGGGACCAGGACAGGTCTGGCCATGCCCCGAGTGTGAAAAGCCGATGCGCCGCAGGACCAGCGCCCACGGTGTTTTTTGGGGATGTACCGGCTATCCGGAATGCAAGACGACCAGGCCGGATGATGATGGTAAGCCCGGTGAAAAGCCGGAGCAGGTCGCCAGCGACCATGCCTGCGTCGAGTGCAAGAAGCCGTTGCGACGCAATACACGCGCCAAAAAAGATGATCCCAAGAAGAAAGGCTGGGACTTTTGGGGTTGCACCGGTTACCCCAAGTGCAAGAAGACCTATCAGGTCGATGGTAAAGGTGATCCGGTTTTCCCACAGGAAGCTAAAGCATGAAGAAGATCTATCGCGCACTGGCGCCGTACAACTACGAGTCAAAGGGCGAAACCAAGACAGGCTGGACCGAAGTAGGCGTTGCCTTCCCATCCAAGGACGGGGAAGGCGTCAATGTGGAGCTGCGACCAGGCATCAGCGTGTCCGGGCGACTGGTCATCAGGCCGATTGAGCTGCCGAAGGAAGCGGAGAGCAACGAGCAGGCTTTCCCGCGCTTTGTCCATGACCTTAGTACACCAATCGATGACCTCATCTAATCAAAACAGGAGCGGTGGCCGGTGGGCGAGCATCTACGCCCACCAGGTCAATCGTGGATACAGCGCTTTTCTGGATGGGCACGCCAAAAAGAAGAATCCCGAAGTGGAGCCGGAAAAGAAAGAGGCATGGCAACTCGGATGGGAGCAGGCCGAACGACACGCGAAGTCGGCAGAGCAGTCCGTAAAACGACCGTTTAATGAACGGTCCCCAACACCCGCAATACCTTAGCTTATAGTGGTTGCAATCCGTCCGGAAACCCGTACACTTAGAAGTGTCCGTTAAACGGGGTCCGCAAACAGGAGCGTCGCATGAGCAAGGAATGGGAAGAGATCTATCGGAAGGATGGGGTGCTGGTCGGGCGGTGGGAACAGTCCGCGCCTGGAATTGCTGGCAGCATCGGGTTCGATGTTGCTGATGAGAAGTGGTCCATTCGTCTGCGGTTGTCTATAGAGGACGGTGACGCGATATCGCCCGGACTCGACATGGAGTGGTCGCCGGCTAGACCAGGAGAGCTGGCGAACTTCACTTATGAGATTCGCACTGTCTGCAAGCCGGGTGAAATCACGATCAGCGATAGCGGAACGCTGATAGCGCTTGGTTCAGGGCCGGCTGGATTTGAAAATGCCAACGGGTTCAAGACAGGGTTCAGTGTAGATCTTCCAGCCAATTTTGTGCCGGCAGTCAGGCTGGCGATCGAGGCGGCGTTCGCAGCAGCGGCGGGACGGAAAAAAGAGCGGAAGGAGCGGCGCCGTGGCGCGTGATCCGCTCGATCCAGGCACGGAGGTAATGCCCGGCATCGGTCTTTTGATCGGCTATGGCCGCAAGTCCAAGGACGATCAAGACCTGGCGTTGCAAGAAGACGCACTCAAGCGGGCTGGCTGCGATCAGATCTACTTGGAGCAGATCAGCAGGGCAGGGCCGAGGCGTCAAGTAAAAGGGGCGCTGATGCTGGAAAAGGCATTGGCCGTGCTGCGGGCTGGTGACACGCTTGTTGTTTGGCGTCTTGACCGACTTGGCGGGTCCGTGGCCGACCTGATTCGCATCGTCGAAGGACTTAAGGCTAAGGGCATCCAATTCCTTTCGCTGACCGAAAACATCGACACTCGGACCGCAGCAGGGAACATGTTTTTTCAGATGTGCGCGGTGTTCGCAGAGTACGAACGACGATTGGTGATCGAGCGAACCGTTGCCGGCCTGGCCGCTGCCAAGAAGCGCGGCCGCACTGGTGGCAGGCCCAGGGCTGTCACTGCAAAGCAGGTGCACGAAATGAGGGTCTTGATGCGCGATCCGAATGTGACTGCAACGGCGGTGGCAATGCAGTACGGCATCAGTAAAACGACTCTTTACAAATATCTTAAATCTGACCAGGAAAAGGACGAAAGAAATGGGAATGTCTGATGTGTTCACCATGATCCTGATGGGTGGGAGCATGATAGCGTTTTTGGGTCTTTACTTCGGCGGAAAACCGGTAATTCTAACGGGTCTGCTAATTGCGGTGGTGGGTTGGGGCGGTTGGTACTTGACCCGTAGTGGTGAAATGACAAGCGAAGAAATAGCTATAGAGCTTGCCGACGCTTCGCCATGCGTGAAGGACTGGCTTAAACAACATCATGAGGAAAGGCGAAAGGGCGGACTTGAGAAAAAACCATACCGTATTCAAATAACGAAGAACCTGATTCTTGAAGCGAAAGAACAGTGCAGGTTGATTGCGGCGATGGATCATGATGCGAAAGCATCCGAAGCAACCGACCTTGAGGAATGAATCATGCTGCTATGTTTTAATGTGCCTGATGACTTGATGGACTCGCTGGCAAAACGGCAATTGTCCGTTGAGGATGTTATGGAAACATTTGGGCGCGATCTTGCGGTGGCGCTTGGCCAGGATGACAAAGGAGCCGGTGCGAAGAATGCGAAGGAGTGGTTTGACCAAGCCAAATGGCCGGTTTACACCCTTGAGATCATGAAAGACGCTAGCGGCATGTGGAGTGTGAATGTCTACAAAGACGGGCAATTAGAGCAGGGATGGAGTCAGTTGGAAACAATGGGTGAGATTCTGGCGCTGGTGAAGGCCGAGTATCCACACGTTGGGTTTAAGACAGGGGAATGACATGAGAGTTTTCGTTAATTTGGGCCTGCTTTTCTTGGGAACCATGCGCGTCTTGGCTTGGCTGGTGGCCATCGTCGGTGTCATCGCGTGGTATTCCAACGACTTTGCTTTCGCATGGTCCTTCTTCCGTGCTGCCGGGATGATGGCCATGCCGGTGATCGCGGTACGGGTGGCGGTGCAGGCCGTCAGGAAGGGGCGGCGTTGGGTGCAGCCAAAGAGGATGGGAAAGCCAAATGTCACATCATGAAAAAACAGGCGATAACCAAGTTTTTGTGGGCAACACTAAAGATGGGGATGCGGGGATTGAGTGGCTGCATTCCCAGGGTGTCGCATCGGCGAGACTCGGTGACGTTGCTTACGACATAGATGGCCGGCGAATCCCGAATGATTTGGGGTGTCGTCCGGTCTTCATCGAGAGTGAAGACCGCGCGAACTATCACCGGGTGATGATGAAAAAGACGTTTGGCCGAGAAGGGAGCGGCAGATGAGTCGCGAGCTGGCCAGGCGCCACATCGCGCGGCTGGGCAATGCGCGGACCGCAGCGCTGGACATGGCTTCCGATTGGGAAGACCTGGACAACTACATGGTCCATCGGTTGGAGGAAATTGCCCGGCTGTGTGATGAAGTGGGGGACGAGCTTGAAGATGCCTACCCCGGACGTGGACGACAGAGGAAGCAACCATGAGCATGCAGCAGATCGAGGACGCGGCCAACGCTTGGCGCGTGGCCAATCCGGAGCATCTAACCGATGGCGTGGTGCTGGTCTGGGATGGCCGGGCCTACGGCTGGAAAGACCGGCTCCGTGACCCGCAGCATGAGCGTCCAGGCGTCTACGCGGTGGACGTGCATGGACACGTCTGGCAAGCCCTGGGCGGTAACGAGCGGGACGGCGCGGTGGCGTGGGACGAGATCGAGCGACCGGTGATCGATAGCTGGCCGGTGGCCGGCTTAGCCAATCGTGGGCGTATCGTGTAAGATCGCACACAGCAAAAGCCCCCGGTGTTAGCGCACCAGGGGCTTTAAGAGGACCGACGGTAGTACGAGGCAGAGAAGGTCAGTCACGCGGAAACGTGACCCCATCATACTCGTACTATCGGCGGCGTGCAACAGTGCGCAAGCAGAGGCAGTACGGCGTGACAGCAAGACCATTCAGGTTTGTCCCCGACTCCCCCTCGACAGGGGGAGGTCGATGCCAACACCGATAGATCCCTCATCACTGCACACCATCCGCTGGACGAGGCGGGCCGATGTCAGATGGCCCTATGCCATCGAGCTGGCGCTGTCGGCGTGTCAGGATGCGATGGACGCGCCAGCAGGCGCGCTTTACAACGGACTGTTCGCGGGAGCGCCGCTCGCCGATGCCGAGCAGGCTCGTCAGCGGCGCAAACGCAGCGATGGCGGGATCAATGCGCTGTCTTTGCTTTCCGCGATGATCGCCAGTGCGGACCTGACGACGGGATATGTCGCCCGGCCAGCGGGCAGCGGCTGGGAGCGCAAGACGTACTACGAGCTGGACGGACTCGCCTATGGCGAGCAGGTGCCCGGTGCGCGCAGCTTTCGGCGGACCGAGCGCGCTGCACAGCAGCTCGTCGCACTGGGGTTGATCCGGAGCGTCCGGCTGAAGGCAAAGACTCCTGCGGGCGTGATCGATGTACCAGGGGCCAAGTGGGTCACCGAGCGCGCCTGGCGCCTGCTTGGCGCTTGGTCAGCGGTGCGGCGCGAGCGGCGGCGGCGCAAAGCTGCCGAGGCGGAAGCCAGAGCCGCCCAGCTCCTGACTAGCATCGGCGCTGGCCAGGCCGGGCCAAAGACCTCGATGCCGGCGCTGGCCAGCATCCCATTGCCCGCGATCCCAACCACCGCCGATCCAGACCCTCCCGACGCCGTTGACGACCCGCCGCCACCGGCCTGCGATCCAGAGATCGCCCAGCGCCACCTAGAGGCCATCGCGCAGCTCTTTAAGTAGGGGCTGCCCGAGGACGTGCCCGCAAGCCGCGTAGACGCGCTTGTGCGCGCATACAGCGCCGCTGATGCCGGC
>CAYRJS010000018.1:15859-18493 GCA_964424535.1 uncultured Aquimonas sp. | reverse complement strand
GCGGCCAAGGACGAATTGATGTATCTGTTCGAGCGCATGCAGCGTCGCAATCCCCAGTTGATCGGGGGCAAACTGCCGGATGACGGGTTCTTTGCCGCGACATGAGGATCGAATGACTCCTTCGGTGTCATCGGAACCGACCTCCAACCCGCGCTCCGGCTGGCCGGCGCGCGTGGGGCGGTATCTCTGGGGTGGCTGGACCGGCGCCGCCAGTGTTCTGTTGCTGGTGGCAGTCTGGGATCTGCTGGCGCGCCAGTTGGGGCCACTGGTTCTGCCCACGCCCATGGAGACTCTGGGCAGCCTTGGTCAGATCATGCACTCGTCCGATGCCCTGGCTGATCTGGGTATTACCGCGCGGCGTACCCTGGCCGGTTACAGCCTGGCCCTGGTGGCCGGTGCCGGCCTGGGCATGGCGGCAGGTGCATCACTGACTTCCACCATGATGGCCCGGCCCCTGATGACCCTGCTACTGGGCACCCCGCCGATTGCCTGGCTGGTTCTGGCCCTGCTCTGGTTCGGGGCCACCGATGCGACCCCGATCTTCACCGTGTTCGTGGCCTGTTTTCCCATCGTCTGCGTGGGGGCGCTGCAGGGCACGCGTACGCTCGATGGGCGCATGAAGGAACTGGCCCAGGCCTATCGTCTGTCGCCCTGGCAACGCTTCAGCGATATCTACCTGCCACATATCGCTTCCTATTTGTTTGCCGCCGCGATCACCGCCCTCGGGGTGTCATGGAAGGTCGCCTTGATGGCTGAACTCCTGGCCACTTCCGATGGTGCCGGAGCGCAACTGGCTGCCACCCGCAGCCATCTCGACATGGCCGGCACCCTGGCTTGGGTCACGGCCGTGGTCGGTCTATTGTTGCTGGCCGAATACCTGGTGCTGGAGCCGATCCGCCGCACCATGGAACGCTGGCGCGCAGAAACGGAAACCAGATCGTGAACGCCCAAGTCTCCGCGCCGGAATACCCGCGTCCATCCACGACCATTCCCTCGGCGCCGCACACGAGCGGCAGCGTGCTGGAGCTGACTGGAATCGGGCATCAGTACGGCCCGGAAACGGTATTGGAGAACATCAACCTGCGTCTGGCCCACGGCGAAGTAATGGCCTTGCTGGGACGCTCGGGCTGTGGCAAGACCACCCTGCTGCGCATCGCCGCCGGCCTGCTCACACCCAGTGAAGGTCAGGTCACGGTGGATTTTGCTGGCACCGCCGTGGTCTTCCAGCAACCCAGCCTGCTGCCCTGGAAACGCCTGCTGGACAATATCGCCCTGGGCCTCAAACCTCGTGGGATTGCCCGAGCGCAACGTCACGCTCTGGCGACAACCATGGCCGCCAAGGTCGGGCTGAAGCCCGAGGATCACGACAAATACCCTTCGGAATTGTCCGGCGGCATGCAAAGCCGGGCCGCGCTGGCGCGCGCCTTTATCGTCGAACCGACCGTACTGCTGCTGGACGAACCCTTTTCCGCCCTCGACATCGGCCTGCGCAGCCAGATGCAAGCCCTGCTTGCCGATCACATTTCCCGCCAGGGCAGCGCTGCTCTGATGGTGACCCACGACCTGATGGACGCCGTGCGTCTGGCCCATCAGGTCGTATTGATGGCTCCGGACCCGGGCCGCGTGCTGGCGCGATTTCGCATCGATCAGCCGCTGGCTCAACGCGATGACGCCTGGGCCTATCAGCAAGCCGCGGGTCTATTGAAGCATCCGCTGGTGCGCACGGCCTTTGAATTGCCGCCCATCGAGCCTGACAACTTGCCGGCGGCTGCAGTCGATATGACGCTGCAACTGGTCAGCGAACCAATCCAGCCGATCCCGGCACCGGAGCGACGCGGCTGTGGCTGACTCACCCACGCCGCTTGATCGGCTCGGCCCGTGGCAACGCCTGCAACAGGCGCCACTGTTTTGCTGCGGCTTTCGCCCGTTTTTCCTGGCGGCCTCGATCTGGGCGGGTCTGGCCATTCTGACCTGGGTGGCGATGTGGGGTGGCCTCGTCTGGATGCCGCAAACACCCCTGCCCGGCCCGCTCTGGCACGCCCATGAAATGCTCTGGGGCTTTGCCATCGCCGCCGTCGCCGGGTTTCTGCTTACCGCCGCACCGGAATTCACCCGCACCACCGATTTTTCCCGGAGTGACACTCTGGGCCTGTTTACCCTCTGGCTGCTGGCGCGCTGGCTCGGCCTGATCGGCCCGACCGGGGCGCTGGCCACCGCCTGGACGGCACTGGCGGCAACCGCCAATCTGGCGCTGGTGGTGTGGTTGTTGCTGCGGGTCATTCCCCGTTTGTGGGGCCAGGAAGCGCGGCCGCATTTTGGCTTTGCCATCGCCATGGCGACCCTGCTGCTGCTTGAAGGTGGTTTCTGGACCACCCAGTTGCGCGGCGGCTGGGCCATGCCCTGGCTCAATGCCCAGGTGGGGCTGTTGATGATCCTGATCGTGCTGGCGCTGAGCCGGATCTCGACCCGGTTGATGCACGGCATGCTCGATGCCCTGGGTATCCATGAAAAAGACTACCGTGCGCCCCCGCCCCGCCGCCGTCTGGCCATCACCTGCATCGCCCTGGTGACCGTGGCCGAACTGGCCGGTCTGGCACCTTCAACTCTGGGTTGGCTGGCCCTGGCCGCCGCCGC
>CAYRJS010000018.1:0-15759 GCA_964424535.1 uncultured Aquimonas sp. | reverse complement strand
CTGTTCGTGATCTACGCCTGGTCGCACCTCACCGGCCCGCGCCTGGATGGCCACAGTGGCTGCGAGGAAGCCGAATAAGCTCAAGTATCGTCACGGCTCCGGCGCAAGCGGATGGCCGCGTAAATCATGGCCACGCCGGCGATGGCGCCAGCCCATAGTTGCGGTTCGGCCAACACGCCATACATGGCCTTGATCACCTGCATATGATCCAGCCACATCGAGCTGAGCAAGGTTTCCATGCGCATGGTGCTGGCCCAGGTGCCGGGGAATACGCCCAGCAGCAAGTGCCCGACCACTTTTTTCCAGAACCAGGTGCTGTGCAGATCGATGCTGCTCATCCAGTCGAACCAGGTCAGGAATATCCCGGCAAAGATCGGCAGCATGAGGGCCCAAAGAAACGGTTTGCTGCGGGCCCAGGCCGAGCACAGCATCAGCCAGCCAACACTGGGCAAGGCCCACAAGGCGTAGATCGGCAAGGCCGCCAGGGCCACCCCGATATTGCCCAGGATGCTGCCGGGGTGCCACAGCAGAACGAAGGGATTGCCGTTGTGCAGCAACACGAACGCACTGAGCACCAGCAGGAAGGCCAACATGCTGACCACGCCCACGAGCGTTGCAATCACCGGGGCCACCAGCAGGGCGCTGACCACCTTGGACACAACGGTATCGCGATCCGACAAGGGCAGGGATTTCCAGAACAGGATGCTGCGATCCCGGCGATCCTCGTACAGACTGCCCAGGCAATAGAAGAACACCACGAAGCCCAATACCAGCATGGGCCACATCATGGCCGAGGCCATGCTCATGGTGAGCCCTTCGGCCAGGTTGCGCAGATCGTCCGGACTCATCTGGACGGTGATCGAATTGAGATCGATGCCGTTGACCATGAAGGCACCATCGCCGAGCACGCCTTTCGCGGACATGGTTTTGCGCCCAACGACTTCGGCAAAGACAAAGGCCATCAAGGTCAGCAGCAGGGAAATGCCGGCAGCCCAGATCGGTGCCCAGAAGAACCCGCCCTTGTGCTCCCAGAATTCACGTCGCAACAGCCAGACAAAACGACGCTGGAACGGGATTGGCGTGCCTGCAGTATTCATGCGTAGGTTCCTTTCATCGTGGCCACGAACAGGTCGGCCACACTGGGAGTGCGGATCTCGCCCAGGCTCACCAGGCGGTTGCGGTCGGCACCATCGAACAAGAACAGGTTCTTGCCGAACACCGTGCGCTCGTGCAGGGGCTGCAAGGCGCGCGCGGCTTCGGCCTGGTCCGGATTCACCATCACCTCGGCATAGCGCTCTGCCACCTCGTCCATGCTGGCTGCCAAGACGATCCGGCCATCGCGGATGAACACCAGGTCGGTAAGGATGTGTTCGACTTCCTCGACCTGGTGGGTGGTGACGATGATGGTCTTGTCCGCATCGAAATAATCCTCCAGCAGGCTTTGGTAGAACTGCTTGCGATAGAGGATGTCCAGGCCCAGCGTAGGTTCATCCAGCACCAGGACGCGGGCATCGATGGCCATCACCAGGGCCAGGTGCAGTTGCACGATCATGCCCTTGGACAGCTCCTTGACCCGTTGCTTGGGATCGATCCGGGTACCCTTGAGAAAGGTTTCGCAGCGGCTGCGGGAAAAACGTGGATGCACGCCTTCGACGAAATCAATGGCCTGCCACACCCGCATCCAGCGCGGCAGCACCGCGACATCGGCGATAAAGCAGACATCCTGCATCAAGGCATCGCGCTGGTGACGCGGATCCATGCCCAATACCGACAGTTCGCCAGTGAAATCGGTCAAACCGAGGATGGCCTTGAGGGCGGTGGTCTTGCCGGCCCCGTTGGGACCGATCAGGCCGACGATGCGACCTGGCTCAATGCTCAGGTCCACCGCATCCAGGGCCCGCATGGCGCGGTAATTCTTGCTGAGGTTGCGAGCGAGGATGGTGCTCATGGTGATTCCTTGGTGGTAGTGGATGCAGCCTCGACCTGCTCGTGCAGTTCCTCCCAGTCCAGGCCCAGGCGAACGATGCGCTCGGCGATGCCAGGCCATTCGTTGTCGAGAAAGTGACGACGTTCGGAAGCCAGCAACTGCCGTGGAGCATCGAGCGTGACGAACATGCCCAGGCCCCGGCGTTTTTCCACCACGCCCTCATCGGCCAGTTCCTGATAGGCGCGGGAAACGGTAATCGGATTGAGCTGGTAATCGGCGGCCACCTGGCGTACCGAAGGCACGGCATCACCGGGCGCCAACAGCCCATCGAGGATCATCGCCACCACCCGCTGTTTGAGCTGCAGGTAGATGGGAATGTTGTCGTTCCAGACAACGCTCATGTTCACATATCCGACTGTGTCGACACCGGGCTTGCCAGTGTCTTGAAGGAGAAATATGGCATCTGGAAGGCATGGCCGCGCTTGCGCGCAAGCTCGAACCGGGTCTGGGCGTCATTGCGGGTGGACGGCTGCATCTGTGCTGCTGCCACATCATCTGCGCCATGGTGTGGTGCCGGCGTGCCCAGGGCCCATCCGATCGCCATCCCCAGCCCCAGCACGGCCAGGGTTACGGAAATACGCAGTCTCTTGCGACGCATGGCGAACCTCCTTTGTTGAACAGTATTTGCCTGGTGTGCTGGTACACTACAACACTAAAACAAAAAGTGCAAGCTTCATATGCGCAGGGCCGCACGCGGCGGCCCTGTCCAACAGCACACATTCAGCTTCGATCAGCCGCGGATGCGACCTTTCAGGCTCTCGGCGGTATGCGGACCCACCTCGGCAATCAGGGCACGGGCAGCGTCCAGCCGATCCCAGACATTCCACAACAAGACCCCGCGCACGCGGCCAGCCTCGGTGTAATACACCACGCCCTCGCGGTTGGGCGTCACCCAGTCCTCGACCACCTCCAGACGATTGTCCAGCGAACCGGCGGCCTCGTAGCCCAGATCGAACAGATCGGAATAGAAGAACGGCAATTGCGTATAGGGTTCATCCTTGCCCGCCATGGCCAGACCAGCCACCCGTCCCGTGGACAGGGCCGCATCTTCATGTTCCACCCGTACCCGCCGACCCAGAGCTGGGCTGGGGAAGTTGGCCACGTCGCCAGCAGCAAAGATATCGGCCACATTCGTGCGCATGCAGGCATCGACATGGATGCCATTGTCGACTTCGACCCCGGCGTCCTTGGCCAGCTCCACATCAAGCACGATGCCCATGCCGGCGACTACGCCATCGACCGTCAGGCTGCTGCCGTCATCCAGGGTCAGCGTCACCTGATCACCGTGTTGCTCGCCACCCTTGACCAGGCGCCCGGAGCGGATCTCGATGCCCTTCTCGCGGTAGTAATCACCAATGAACTGGCTCAGACCTGCTGGATAAACCCGCGCACCCAGGCGATCTTCCGGGAAAACCATGGTGACCTTGACCTCGTTCATGGCCAGGCCGGCGGCAATTTCACAACCGATGAAACCACCACCCACCACCGCAATATGGGCGCCCTTGCGGGCAATCTCGCGCAGACGGTGATAATCATCCAGATTGCGATAGGCCAGGACCCGATCACCCTGGAAGCTCAAGCGACGAGGGCTGCCGCCAGAAGCAAACAGCAGCTTGCCGTAATGGTATTCATCGCCCAGATCATCACGCACCACCTTGGCCTTGGTATCGATGGCCACGGCCTTGCGTCCCAGATGCAGGCTGGCACCACTGTCGGCCACCGGATACCAGATGCTGCCTTCGGCTTCGCCCTTCCACAGGGCCTTGCTCAGTGGCGGGCGCGCATACGGCGGGTGGTTTTCCGCACCCAGCATGCCGATGCTGGCCGTGGGTGCCACTTCGTGGATGGCCTGGGCCGCAGCTTCACCGGCCATGCCGGCGCCAATGATGAGATGGTCGTATTGATGGTGCATGATTGCTTCTCCTTGGAAAACTCCAGGAATCTGCGTGGCGGAAACAACCAGGATCAGCACCAGCGTGGGCATCACGGGTTTTCGTCAGGCAAATGCCTGATCAACATGTCACCTTGGCCGCGAGGCGACATGGCTTGGATTGAAAATGCGGCGTCACGACACAAGATGATGTCAGTCACCTCAGGTTACAAGGGTTTCTCATGACCACTCCGGTTTCGCTGCGCATTGATTTCATTTCGGACGTCGCCTGCCCCTGGTGCGCCATCGGCCTGGCCAGTCTGGAACAGGCACTGGCGCGCCTGGATGGGTCCATAACAGTACAAATCCACCTGCAACCCTTTGAGCTGGATCCGGGCATGGCCTTCGAGGGTGAAGACACCAGCGAGCGCCTCAAACGCAAGTACGGCATGGATGATGCGCAACTGGAAACCAACCGCCGTAATATCCGCGAGCGCGCTGCCGCGCTGGGCGTCGAGATGCGGCTGGGATCGGGTAGCCGTAGCTGGAATACCTTTGCCGCCCACTGCCTGCTGCATTGGGCCGGGCTGGAAAGTCTCGAACAGGCCCTGGCCTTGAAGCGCGCCTTGTTCCAGGCTTATTTCCGCGACAACCACAACGTCGCTGATACCGAAGTATTGGTGGAACTGGCGCGTTCGGTCGGTCTGGATCCAGAAGCCGCACGCGAAGTCCTGGTCAGTGGCCGCTATGCCGAAGAAGTCCGGGCCCAGGAACGGCACTTCCAGCAGGCCGGCATCCAGGCTGTGCCTGCCACCTTGATCAATGGTCAGTGGCTCCTGCGCGGCGGCCAGCCGCCGGAAGCCTTCGTCCAGGCTTTACAGGACATTGCCGGCAAAGCTGCCGCCGGCAATTAGGTCTTATCCATGAATCTGTCCAATGCCGAGCTTCTGACCGAGCAGCACCACCTTATCAAGGCCGGAATTCATGGTTTGGTGGACGGTTCGGGCAGCCGCGAGGAACTGCGTGAAAGCGTGTTGTTGCTGCGCAAGCATATCTACGGTGAGGAAACTGCCTTGTTTCCCGTTCTCGATCGCGACCAGCGCTACTGGATGGCACTGGCGCAGATGCGCTGGGAACACGGCGATATGTGGCCGCATATCGAGGCCTGTATCGATCTGCTGGACAAAAATGCCTGGCTCGACGACTTCATCCCGGCCGCGAGCACACTTTTGAACCTGCTGCACATCCACGATCCCAAGGAAGAAGAAGGCCTTTACGCCGCCGCGCACCTTTACCAGTCTGGCAAGGACGGTCCGGCGCTGGCGGAGCTGTTTGCCACCCCTGACCTGCCTTCCGGCTGGCGCTGCCTGCGCGCGCCTGGTCCTGACGGCAAACCGGGTGATGCGCTGGTCGGAGAACCCCGAGCCGAAGGCTGATTCCGGATCAACCAAGAGGCGCCAGAACTTTCGTCGTTTCGGGATTTGTGACAGAATAACAGATTGATTGTGATGGTAAATTCACCATCTCCGGCAGTAACGCAATGCGTTTGAATCGCCCTTCAATCGTACCCAATACTGCTTCACGGCACCCTTGTCATGGTGTCCACACCTTGAACCAGGAGCATCCCATGCCCGCTTTCTGCTTGCGTCATCTGGCTCTTGCAAGCCTGCTCGCCGTTTTCTTCGTGCCCACGCTCCAGGCCCAGGTCTGCAGCGACCTGCTCGACCGCGAACTGCGCCCTCTGGCCAAACCGGACCCGGTTTCCCTGTGCCAATACCAGGGCCAGGTTCTGCTGCTGGTCAATGTCGCCAGCAAGTGCGGTTTCACGCCGCAGTACGAAGGTCTGGAAGCCCTGCACGAACGCCTGTCGCCGCGCGGCTTTGCCGTCCTGGGGTTTCCGTCCAATGATTTTCTTGGCCAGGAACCGGGCACCGAGGAAGAAATCCAGGAATTTTGCACCCTGACCTACGGGGTGAAGTTCCCGATGTTCGAGAAAATGCACGTCAAGGGTGGCAAGGCCGATCCGCTCTACCAGCAACTCAAGGCCATTACCGGCACCGCACCCGGCTGGAACTTCCACAAGTATCTGGTCGATCGCAACGGCCAGGTCGTGGCCAACTTCTCCAGCCGCACCCGACCGGACGATCCAGCTCTGCTGGAGCAGATCGAGGCCCTGCTGGGCACACATTGAGCGATCGATTCATCTTCGACTGAACCTTGCTGCGACAACACGGTCGAAGCTGCCGACGTTGCGCCAACACGTTTCGCACCGCAAAATACGCTGTCTTGTCCATCCACACTCGCGGATTACCCCGCCCCACTGGAGTCATCGATGAATTTTCCCATGCGTCATACCCTGCTCGCCGTCGTGGCGATCACTTTCCTTGGCACCTCGACCTTCGCTTTTTCCAAGGACACGCTCGACACCGACCGCGAGAAGGCCAGCTACATGGTCGGCATGCAGATCGGTGGCTCGCTCCAGCAGATCAAGGACGAGGTCGATCTGCCGCTGGTGATCCAGGCCATCGAAACCACGCTCGCCGGCGGCACTCCGCTGTTGTCGGAAGAAGAAGCTGGTGAAGTGCAGAAGAACTTTGCCGAGCGCCTGCAGGCCAAGCACGCCGCCGAGCAGCAGGCCGTGGCCACCCGCAACAAGCAGGAAGGCGACGCTTTCCTGGCCGAAAACAAGGGCAAGAAGGGCGTACAAAGCACCGCTTCGGGCCTGCAATACCAGGTCGTCACCCAGGGCAAGGGCGCCAAGCCTGCCGCCACGGATCGAGTCAAGGTGCACTACACCGGCACCCTGCTGGATGGCACCAAGTTCGACAGCTCGGTGGATCGCGGCCAGCCGGCCGAATTTGCCCTCAACCAGGTCATCCCGGGCTGGACCGAAGGCCTGCAACTGATGCCGGTCGGCAGCAAGTACACCTTCTGGATCCCGTCCGACCTGGCCTACGGCGACCGCGGCACCCCCGGCCCCATCGGCCCCAATGCCACCCTCAAGTTCGAAGTCGAGCTGCTGGAAATCGTCAAGTAAGTTCCAGCGTTTCCGTACTACGCAAAAGGCCGCCGGTCATCCGGCGGCCTTTTGTTTTGTCTGACATTCAAACCGTGATGAACACGGCATCGTGATTCGTCGATTCAGTGGGTCGTCGGGGTGATGCCCAGTTCTTCCAGGATCGCCGGGGCCGGGTAGACCTCGTCCATGATCCAGAGCATGTAGCGCGAATCGACGTGGATGGTACGGGTGATGGTTGGGTCGAAAACCCAGTTGGAAGCGACCGATTCCCAGATGCCGTCGAAAATCAGGCCCACCAGTTCACCCTTGGCATTGAGTGTGGGCGAACCGGAATTGCCACCGGTGACATCCAGGTCAGCCAGGTAGTTGACCGGCACATCCTTGAGTGCAGCCACTTCCCACGGCCCGAAGCGGCGGGCTGCGATGGCGTCCAGTTGCGGCGTGGTGGCATCGAACTCGCCCTCCCCGGTGTGCTTTTCCACCAGGCCCCGGGTGGTGGTGAAGGGCTGGTAGTAAAGGCCATCACGCGGGGACACGCCCATGATGTTGCCAAAGGTGATGCGCAGGCTGGAGTTGGCATCCGGATAGGTGGCCCGGCCCTGGCTGGAACGGTAGTCGATCAGGGCCTGCATGTAGCCAGGTTGCAGTCGGGCCATGGCGCCGCTGAGGCTCTTGTAACGTTCGTCAAACTGCTTGAGCGTGGGCGCCAGCAATACGGCCAGACGGATAAAGGCATCGTCACTGGCTTCCAGAGTGGCCTGGTCGGCATTGAAGGCCTCCAGACGCGCCTGGGTATCGGTCAGGCGAGTGTGCGCATACAGCGCATCGAGCCGGGCCGCCAGGGTGTCGCTGTTTGCGCCGTCCTGATCCAGTCCGGCCCAGGCATCCAGAGCAGGAATGCGCTGCTCGACCGGCAAGGCCTGATACTGATCGAACCAGTAGCCCAGCATCTGCCGGTCCACACCCGGATCCATGCGTCGTTCCAGTTGCCGCTGCATGGCTTCCAGGCCCGGCCAGTCGCGTTCCTGGAAACCCATCTCGCGCTGCGTATCCGGTTTGGCGCGCTCTTTTGCCAGCCGGTACAAGGTGTTGGCACTACCCAACAGACCGGAGCGGCTCAGACCACCCAGCACGCGATCACGCTCGCGGGTCGCGCGCTGAGCCTCAACCAGGGCGACGTAATCACGATAATTCTGCAAGGCTGCGCGGCCACTACGGCCCTGGCCTTCCAGCCACGCCACCAATCCGGCTTCTTCGCGGTGCTTGGTGCCGGAGGCATCCGAACGCTTGAAGCCATCGAGCATGCCGGCCATGTTCTTGCTGCTGTTGTTGAGCCCGGCCAGCGTGGCTGCGTACTTGATCGCCACGTCCGGGTTTTCCGCACCAGCCCGCTCGGCGATACCGATCAGGTCCTTGAAAGTCTGAATCTGGGTCGGATAGTTCCAGGCAATGGCATCATCGATCTGGCTGGCCAACTGGTAACGCTGGGTCCGCCCCGGATAGCCGGCCACCATTACGAAATCACCCTCGGACACGCCCTGATCGGCGACCTTGAGGTAATGACGCGGATGGTAGGGCACGTTGTCCTCGGCATACGGCGCAGGTTTGCCGTCCGGGCCAACGTAGGCGCGATAAAAGGTGAAATCACCGGTCTGGCGCGGCCACTGCCAGTTGTCGGTATCACCACCGAACTTGCCGATCGCTGCCGGCGGCGCGTAGGCAATGCGCACATCGCGAATCTCGAACTGGCGGAACAGGCGGTATTGAACCCCGCCAAAGTGCGAAAACACCCGGCAGCGGTAGCCATCCTCGGCTTCGCACTCGGCCACCAGACGCTTCTGGGCGGCTTCGATGGCATCGTTGCGGGCCCGATCCGAGGCCTTGCGCGGAATGTCGCCCAGCACCTTGGCCGTCACATCGGTGATGTCCTCAGTCACCCAGATGCGCGTGCCCGGCCCGGCCGAAGGTTCATCTGCCAGGCTGGCGGCAATGAAACCATCGCGCAGCATGTGGTTTTCCGGGGTGGAATTGAGCTGCAGCGCACCATAGGCGCAATGGTGGTTGGTGACCACCAGGCCGTTGGGCGATACGAACGAGGCGGTGCAACCGCCCAGTGACACCACCGCGCCCATGGGATGGCCGTGGAGATCGGCAAGACTGGCCGGGTCCAGTTGCAGGCCGGCCTGGCTCATGGCCTGGGCGATCTGTGGAACCTGTTCGGGCGTCCACATGCCTTCGACGGCAAGCGCGGGCATGGCGATGGCAAGGCTGGCTAAAAGCAGGATGCGACGCATGGAGGCACTCTCTATGTTTGCTTGGAAACTAGCGAGTATAGACGCCGGACTTCCGGCCCGAATGAGCCATTGGTCATTCGGTCAAGGCCAGGGCGCAGGCCTATAATGATTGGCCCAATCATTGGCAATCCACGGAACGGCCATGTCCAACACCATGCGAGCACTGGTCAAGCGCGAAGCCGCGCGCGGCATCTGGATGGAAGAAGTACCGATCCCCGAGATCGGCCCCAACGAGGTTCTGATCAAGGTTGAAAAGACCGCGATCTGCGGCACTGACCTGCATATCTATCTGTGGGATGAGTGGTCACAGCGGGTGATCAAGCCCGGCCTGACCATCGGCCATGAATTTGTCGGGCGCATCGTCGAGGTTGGTCCGGGCGTCACCGGTTACCAGATCGGCGACCGGGTTTCGGCCGAGGGCCATATCGTCTGCGGTCACTGCCGCAACTGCCGCGCCGGGCGCATGCATCTGTGCCCGAACACGGTCGGCATCGGCGTCAATCGCAATGGTGCCTTTGCCGAATACATCGCCATGCCGGCCTCGAACCTGTGGCCGATCCCGGATCAGATTCCCTCTGAGCTGGCCGCCTTCTTCGATCCTTACGGCAATGCCGCCCACTGCGCCCTGGAGTTCGACGTGATCGGCGAAGACGTGCTGATCACCGGTGCTGGCCCCATCGGCATCATCGCCGCCGGCATCTGCAAGCATGTGGGTGCGCGCAACGTGGTGGTCACCGACGTCAACGATTACCGCCTCAAGCTGGCCGCCGACATGGGTGCCACCCGGGTGGTGAACGTGGCCCAGCAATCCCTGCGCGATGTGGTCAAGGACCTGCATATCGAAGGCTTCGACGTGGGTCTGGAAATGAGCGGCAACCCACGCGCCTTTGCCGACATGCTCGACTGCATGTACCACGGTGGCCGGGTGGCGATGCTGGGCATCATGCCGCGCGGTGCCGGTATCGACTGGGACAAGGTGATCTTCAAGGGCCTGACCCTGCACGGCATCTACGGGCGCAAGATGTACGAGACCTGGTACAAGATGACTCAGATGGTGCTGACCGGCTTCCCGCTGCAGAAAGCCCTGACCCACCAGATCCATATCGATGACTTCCAGAAAGGCTTTGACCTGATGGCCTCGGGCCAGTGCGGCAAGGTCGTGTGCAACTGGAACTGATTTTTTCGCAATACCGGTGCCGACATCGATTCCGGCACCTTCAATCCCGTCTGGAGACACATGCAATGACTGTGCAAAAAACCTTGCTGGGTGCCGCCATCGGCTGTGCCATGTTGACCCTGGTGGCCTGCGGTTCGGCCCCGGAAGCGCCACCGCCTCAAACCCAGGCCCCGGCCGGCGAAAGCGCCGATGCCTTCATCGCCCGGGTCAACCAGACCCTGGACGAGCGCACCCCCGAGATGACCTCGGCCGAGTGGTTGTCCTACACCTATATCAACGCCGATTCGCAACGGGTTGCCGCCGCTGCCAACACCCGCTGGCTGACCACCCAGAATGCCTTTATCGAACAGGCCAAGACCTACGACGAGGCGGCTCAATCCCCGGCCACGGCCCGCGCCCTGCACCTGCTCAAGAGCGGTTCCTCGATGCCGGCACCCAATGATCCGACCAAGCTCAAGGAACTGACCGAAATCACCACCCGCATGGGTGCAGCTTATGGCGCCGGTCAATGGTGCCCCGATGGTGCCAACGGTGATGACTGCCTGGATATCGGCCAGATTTCAGAAATCATCGCCGATACCGATCACAGCAGTTACCAGCAGCAACTGGAAGCCTGGCAAGGTTGGCACGCGGTGGGTGCCTCGATGCGCAAGGACTACATGCGCTTTGTCGAACTGACCAACGAAGGCGCCCGGGAAATGGGCTTTGCCAATACCGGTGAAGCCTGGCGCGCCGGTTATGACATGAGCCCGGCCGAGTTCCAGACCGAAGTCGATCACCTCTGGGAGCAGGTCGAACCGTTGTACACGCAACTGCAATGCCATGTGCGCAACAAGCTGGTGGAACGTTACGGTGATCGCGGTCAGGTCGATGGCCTGATTCCGGCGCACCTCACCGGCAACCTGTGGCAACAGGACTGGAGTCATCTGTGGTCGCTGCTGGAGCCTTACCAGGGCGTTGGCAGTCTTGATGTTGGCGCTGCCCTGCGCCAGCAACGTGATGCCTTGCTGGCTGAAGGCGTGGCCAAGGCCGGTGGTCTGGGTCGGCTTACGGCGGAGAAGCAGGTGGAACTGACCCGCCAGGCCGATTTTGATATCGCCACGCGCATGACCCGTCTGGCCGAGAGCTTCTACACCGGTCTGGGCATGCCCGCCCTGCCCGATTCCTTCTACACCGATTCGCAACTGGTGCAGCCGCGCGACCGCGACGTGGTCTGCCACGCCAGCGCCTGGCCGATGAACACCCACGGCGAGGTGCGTATCAAGATGTGCATCAAGCCGACCGAGGAAGAACTCACCACCATCTACCACGAACTTGGCCATATCTATTACTACCTGGGCTACCAGGATCAGCCGCCGGTATTCCAGGAAGGTGCCCACGACGGCTTCCACGAGGCCATCGGCGACACCATCGTGCTGTCGATGACACCCGCCTATCTGGCCTCGATCGACCTGGTGGATACCCCGGCAGTGAGCGACCAGGCGGTGATCAACTCGCAGATGCGCATGGCCCTGACCAAGGTCGCCTTTCTGCCGTTTGGCCTGATGATCGACCGTTGGCGCTGGGGCGTGTTCGACGGTTCGATCACCCCGGACAACTACAACGCCGCCTGGTGGCAACTCAAGAAACGCTACCAGGGCGTGGCCCCGGCCACGGCACGAGGCGAGGAATTCTTCGACCCAGGTGCCAAGTACCACGTACCCAACAACACCCCGTACACCCGTTATTTCCTCTCGCACATCCTGCAATTCCAGTTCTACAAGGCCCTGTGCGACGCCGCCGGACACAAGGGTCCGCTGTACCAGTGCAACTTCGCCAACAACCCTGAAGCCGGCAAACTGTTCTGGACCATGCTCCAGCACGGCAGCAGCCAGCCCTGGCAAAAGACCCTGGAAGAAATGACCGGCAACGCCCATATGGACGCCTCGGCGCTGCTGGAATACTTCGCCCCGCTCAACACCTGGCTGGAAGAACAGAACCAGGGCAAGGCGTGTGGTTGGGGGGATTGACCAACCTTTTCAAGCTACGCCATTCGCTTGCAACTCCTGCAGCGGCACCTTGATCGCGACGGCCTGCCGGATACCCGGCAGGCCGTCAGCATTTTTCGAACTTGAAGATGTAATCGCAGGATGACCTGGCAGAAAACATCTCTCGTTGTGAGCCCGTAGAAGGCGACAGCCGAGCATCGTTTTCTGCTGGCGTCTTGACCAAGGATCACAAGGACGAACGAGAGGCTGCTTGATCAGACTACGTCGCGTTTCGCTTATTTTTGAATTACAATGTCATTCAATAGCCATCGAATGGGAGCCCGTCATGGCATCCAACCAACTCGTGCAAGCCCGTATCAATGGGCAGATCAAGGAAGAGGCAGCCGCCGTGCTTGCAGCCATGGGGTTGACCTTGTCCGATGCGGTACGGCTTTTGCTCATACGCATCGCGCAGGAAAAGGCACTACCTTTTGAACCGCTGATTCCGAACGCCACCACGATCCAGGCGATGAAAGACGCGCGTGCTGGTCGCGTAACCAAGGCAGCAAGCCTCGACGCCCTGTTCCGCGATCTCAATGAGAACGATTGACTACACAGGTCAATTCAAGCGCGATTACAAACGCGAAAAGAAAGGCCGGCATCGCGATTCGCTGGATCAAGCACTTCAACTCCTGCTGTCCGCGTTGATGGTCGATCAGGCGCTGGAACCACAGCACCGTGACCATGCGCTTTCCGGCAACTGGAAAGATCATCGGGACTGTCACATCAAGCCCGACCTGGTACTGATTTATCAAAAGCCCGACGCGTTCACGCTGCGACTGGTAAGGCTTGGCTCGCACTCCGAACTTGGTTTGTAAACCAGGGGAAAAGACGGGACCACTAAAAACACTGACTGCGCATGGCAGTGTGCTGCATCACGCCTCGGCGTAACGCACCGCCTGGCCGATCCAGCGGTCGATCAGGCGATCGGCCAACTCGGGGCTGCGGGCCAGAAGGGTGTCGGCGGCGGGTTGTATGTAGGGCAGGAGCCAGTCATCGCGCACGGGATCGGCGATGCGAAAACCTGCAAGCCCGGTTTGACGGGTGCCGAGCAATTCACCGGGACCGCGTAGTTGCAGGTCCTTTTCCGCGATGCGGAAACCATCGGTGGTTTCGCGCATCACGGCCAGGCGCTGGCGGGCCAGTTGCGACAGCGGGGCCTTGTACATCAGCACGCAGCTTGAAATGGTCGCGCCGCGACCAACCCGGCCACGCAACTGGTGCAACTGGGCCAGGCCCAGGCGTTCGGCGTTTTCGATCAGCATCAGGCTGGCGTTGGGCACATCCACGCCGACTTCAATCACGGTAGTCGCCACCAGCAACTGAATGGTGCCGGCCTTGAAGGCCTCCATCACGGCCTGTTTTTCGGCCGGCTTCATGCGTCCGTGGACCAGACCAACATGAACCTCGGGAAGCTGCTCGCACAACAATGCATAGGCACTTTCCGCCGCCTGGGCCTCGATCTTCTGCATGCCCGGTGCCGACGGCTCCTCGGCTTCCTCGATCAGGGTGCAAACCCAATACGCCTGTCGGCCTTGGGCACAGGCCACGCGGATGCGCTCGATCAGCTCGTCACGTCGATCCACATTGATGGCCACGGTCTGTACCGGCGTGCGTCCAGGTGGCAACTGGTCGATTACCGAAACATCCAGATCGGCATAGGCGGTCATGGCCAGCGTGCGCGGGATCGGGGTGGCGGTCATCACCAACTGATGCGGCACCTGTTCACCATCATTGCCCTTGTTGCGCAAGGTCAGGCGCTGGTGCACGCCAAAGCGATGCTGCTCATCGACGATCACCAGAGCCAGACGAGAAAAATGCACCGGTTCCTGCAACAGGGCATGGGTGCCGATCACCAAAGGTGCACCGGCCTCGATCGCCGTGAGCACGCGCTCGCGCGCCTTGCCCTTGACCTTGCCGCTCAACTGCACAAGCTCGATCCCCAAGGGTTCAAACCATAGTCGAAATGCGTTGGCGTGCTGTTCGGCCAGAAGCTCGGTGGGTGCCATCAGGGCCACTTGCGTGCCGGCTTCGATGGCAGCCAGGGCCGCCAGGGCGGCAACGATGGTTTTGCCCGAGCCGACATCACCCTGGACCAGGCGCAGCATGGGTGCAGGCTCGGCCAGATCACGCAGGATTTCGGTCAGGACCCGCTCCTGGGCAGGGGTCAGGGCAAATGGCAAAGCACGGCGCAGGCGGGTGGCAAGCGTGCCTCGGGGTTTGAGTTGCGGCGCCCCGCGACGCTTGATCTGCAGACGTTGGCTGCGCAGGCTGAGTTGGTGTGCCAACAATTCTTCCAGGGCCAGACGCAACTGGGCTGGATGCTGGTGCTTGGCCAGTTCGGCGGTATCGGTGCCCACCGGCGGCTGGTGCAGGAAACGCACGGCTTCGCTCCAGCGCGGCAGGGTCAGATCGGCGAAGGCGTCGGCGGGCAGCAATTCCAGGGTGTCGTCCGCAGGCAAGTGCTGCAAGGCCGACTCGATCAGGCGCGCCAACCGGGTTGGACCAATGCCATCAACAACCGGATAGACCGGTTCCAGATGATCAGCCAGTGTCAGTTCGCTGTCTTGCGCCAGCACCCGATAGCGCGGGTGCACCATTTCCAGGCCCATGGCTCCGGCCCGGACCTCGCCGTGGCACAGGATACGCGAGCCCACCAGCAGCCCTTTGACCTGGGCCGCGGTGAAGTGGAAAAACCGCAACACCACACTGGCACCAGATTCATCACCCACGGCCACCTTGAGTTGAGGCCGGCCCCGAAAGCTGCGTTCCACCGCTTCGATGCGACCGAGGATCTGTGCCGGGTGCCCGACTTGCAGATCCCGGATCGGAGTCAGGTGGGTGCGATCCTCATAGCGCAGCGGCAGATGCAGCCACAGGTCCTGGAGGCAATGGATGCCACGCGCCATCAGGCAGGCGGCGGCTTGCGTGCCCACCCCACGCAATCCGGCCACCGGTTGACGGGCGGCATCGACACTCACTGCACGGAAGTGATGCGAAGCCGGTTCAGTCGAGCACCATCACCAGATCGATCTCGACCTGGGCACCCAGCGGCAGTGCGGCCACGCCAATGGTGGAACGGGCCGGGAACGGTTCGGAAAAATGCTGCTTCATGACTTCGTTGACCTTGGCGAAATTGCCCAGATCGGTCATGTAGATACCCACGCGCACGACCTTGGAAAAATTACCGCCGGCAGCAGCACACACCGCCGCCAGGTTCTTGAACACCTGCTGGGCCTGGGCGCTGACATCACCTTCGACCAGCTTCATGGTGGCCGGATCCAGCGGGGTCTGGCCGGACAGATACACCGTATCGCCTACCCGTACGGCCTGCGAATAGGGACCGATGGCGGCCGGGGCGGCGTCGGCATGGATGATCTGTCGG
>CAYRJS010000017.1:0-18768 GCA_964424535.1 uncultured Aquimonas sp. | reverse complement strand
GTCGTACCCAGGTCAATACCGATGATCTTGCCCATGATGGTGTCCTCTTGAAAAGTCTTGGCAATCGTGAGATTGCAGTTGCAGTGTTATGTATGGGTGGGTGGCGCAGCTTCAAGGGCTGGAGTCAATCACCGGCTACTACCACCAAGGCCGGGCGCAGCAGGCGGTCATTGAGCAGGTAACCTTTCTGGTACACCTGCAGCACTGAACCGGGCTGCGCTTCGCCGGCAGGCACCATGCTCATGGCCTGGTGATGCTCGGGATTGAAGGGCTGGCCGACCGGATCGACCACCACCAGGCCACCGGCCTCGGTAACCCGATGCAATTGCCGCAAGGTCAGAGCCATGCCTTCGCGCAAGGTATCGACCTCGCCCTCAGCGGCCAGACCGGCTTCCAGGCTGTCGAATACCGGCAGCAGTTCGGCCAGCAGCTTTTCGTTGGCGAAGCGGCGGGATTGTTCGGCCTCACGCACCAGACGCTTGCGCTGGTTGTCCAGTTCGGCACGCTCACGCAACTGGTCATCGCGCAACTGCACCAGGGCCGCTTCCAGCTCGGCCACGCGTGCGGCCAGGTCGGATGCATCGGTTTCCGGCAGCTCGCCGGAGAGTTCATCTTCAAATGGATCGGAAGTCATGCAGGGGCTCCACGGAAAATTGACGCCATCAAGCAAACGCCAGCCAAGGTCCATCCGGGCCGGCTGCGCGCGTGCTGGCTGACTTATGAGGTCTGGTTGGCGCGATTCAAGGCCGCGCCCAAAACCTGGGCGGTGGCCTGCACCATCGGGATGACCCGGTCATAGGCCATGCGCGTGGGCCCGATCACCCCCAGAACCCCCAGCACCCGGCCATCCACACCATAAGGTGCGGTCACCACCGAACACTGGTCGAGCGGGGCCACGCCACTTTCCTCGCCAATGAACAAGCGCACCCCGCGGGCATTGGCGCAGCCTTCCAGCAGTTGCAGCAATTCCTTCTTGCGGGTGAAGGCCTCGAACAGGTCCCGCAGCCGATCCAGATCGGACAGGTCCTGGACGCCCATCAACTGGGTCTGACCCGCCACCAGCACATCGTCTTCCTCGATCGGGGCAAAAGCGCCCTCGGTGACATCGGCCGCCATCGCCAGCAGGTGTTCCATCTCGTTGCGGGCCTCGCGCAATTCCTGCACCAGGCGCTTGCGGATGTTGGGCAGGGGCATGCCGGCAAAATGCTGGTTGAGGTAGTTGGCGGTCTGTTCCAGCTCCGAGGAGGTATAGGGCCGACGGGTGTGCACGATGCGGTTTTGCACTTCATTGTCGGTGAACACCAGGATCACCAGCACCCGCTCCGGGTCCAGAGCCACGAAATCGATATGGCGCAAGGCGAACTGGTCCCGGCGCGGCACCGTCACCATGCCGACAAAATGCGTCATCGCCGACAGCAATTCGGAAACATTGCCAATCAGGCGCTGGGTGCCCAACTGCGGCGACAAACGCTGGCCGATGCGGGCCATCTGTTCCTGCCCCAGCGGTTCGACCTGCAACAGGCTGTCGACAAACAAGCGATAACCCTGAGCCGTGGGCACCCGTCCAGCGGAAGTATGCGGGGTGGTGACCAGACCGATTTCTTCCAGATCGGCCATGACGTTGCGGATCGTGGCCGGGGAAATATCCAGGCCGGCATTGCGCGAGAGCGTGCGCGAGCCCACTGGCGTGCCTTCGCGGATGTATTGCGCGATCAGGGCTTGCAACAGATGGCGGGAACGGGCATCGAGCGAGGTATTCACGGGCATGGATGGTAATGGACTCGGCCTTGAATATGGGGCCATAACCGGGCTGGCACAAGCATTGGCACCAGCTTCGACGCATGGTAGCGTGACCGGCCTTATTCCACCGCTCCTCCGCTCTGGCCGCCATGCTGGTTTCCCTGTTCGTCAAGGACTTTGCCATCGTCGATGCCGTCGAGGTCACGCCCGGGCCCGGCCTGGTCGTGGTTTCGGGCGAAACCGGGGCGGGCAAGTCCTTGCTGGTCGATGCCTTGACCTTGCTGGCCGGGGCCCGCGCCGACAGCACGATGGTGCGTCACGGGGCCGAACGGGCGGAACTGATCGCCCGCTTCAATCCGGGAGCCGACGCCCCGGCTCAGGTCTGGTTGCGTGCCAACGAACTGGATGAAGACGGCGAATGCCAGTTGCGCCGGGTGATCCGCGCCGATGGCGGCTCGCGTGCCTTCATCAATGGCCGGCCCGCGACCGTGGCGCAACTGTCCGAACTGGGCGCTCTGTTGGTGGAAATCCACGGCCAGCACGAACATCAGGCCCTGCTCGATCGGCGTCACCAACTGCGCCTGCTGGACGAATTTGCCCAGCACCCGGCCGATCTGACCCAGATGGCCGGCCTGGCCCGCACCTGGCAACAGACCCGGACTGCAATTCTGGCCCTGGAGACCCTCGGCGACAGCCGCGAACGGCATGCCTTTCTTTCGCACCAGATCGAAGAACTGGCCACCGAAGCCCGCTCGCCCGACGAAATCGAGGCCATCTTCAACGAGCATCGCCGGCAAAGCCACGCCACCACCCTGATCGAAGGCTGTGCCCGTATCGCCGCTGGCCTGAGTGGCGAAGACGTGGGCGGTCTGCCTGACAGCCTGCGTCGTCTGCGCCAGGAACTGGCCCGTCTGGTCGCCCACGAGCCGCAACTGGAACAAGTCGACGCCCTGCTTGAAGGTGCCCAGATCCAGCTCGACGAAGCCGCCGGCACCCTGGAACAGATACGCGATGGCTTTGAACTGGACCCCGAGCGTCTGGCTCGCCTGGAACAACACATGGCGCGCCTGCACGATCTGGCGCGCAAGCACCGGGTAGCCCCCGAACAATTGCAGGACGTGCAGGCGCAACTGCAAACTGAACTGGACGGTCTGGGTGAAAACGAAACTCGCCTGGCGCAACTCAGGCAGCAGCACCAGTTGGCCGCAAGCCAATGGCAAAAGGTGGCCGACCGGGTCAGCGCCAACCGGCGCAAGGCCGCGACCCAGCTATCACAACAAGTGACACAGTTGATGTCCGGTCTGGGCATGGATGGTGGCCATTTCGTGGTCGAGCTGGAACCCAATGTCGGCTCCGAACCCCATGCCGATGGTGCCGAACGGGTGGAATTTCTGGTTTCAGCCAATGCCGGCCAGCCTCCACGACCTTTGCGCAAGGTCGCCTCTGGCGGTGAATTGTCCCGCATCAGCCTGGCTATCGAAGTGGCCGCGCTGGGCCTGGACCAGGTTCCCACCATGGTTTTTGACGAAGTCGATTCGGGCATCGGCGGCGGGGTGGCCGAAGTGGTCGGTCAGCGTTTGCGGGCGCTTGGAGCCGAGCGCCAGGTCCTGTGCGTCACCCACCTGCCCCAGGTTGCGGCCCAAGGTCATCAGCACCTTTATGTGAGCAAAGGTGCGTCCGCTGCCAGCGGCACCGTCAGCCGGATCGAAACCCTGGACGAAACCGGTCGCATCGAAGAACTGGCGCGCATGCTGGGCGGCATGGAAATCACCGCCACCACCCTGGCCCACGCCCGTCAGATGCTGGAACACGCGCAGCGCGAACCCGCCTCCAACGCGACCAGGCTCGCCCGATGAAGCCCGCAGTTTCGATCCTGCCGCACGCCTTCATGCACAAGATCCACGCACTTTTGTTGCTGGCCTTGATTGGCACCAGCCCGCTGGTTCAAGCCGCGCCAGCGCCCTGGACCTTCGATCCGGATCACGCCCGCATCGCCTTTTTCGTGATGCACGATGATTACGCCCAGGCCATCGGCACCTTCTCGCAGATCCAGGGCACGCTCTGGTTCGACCCGGACGACTGGAGCACGGCCAGGGTCGAGGCCACGATCGATCTGGATACCCTGGATCTGGGCAGTGCCAGCCTCAATGCACGCATCGCCAAGCGTGATTATCTGGATAGCAAAAACCATCCCCAGGCGCGCTTTGTTTCCTCGACGGTAACCTCGCTGACGGCCCAAACCGCGCGCGTCGAGGGTCAACTCGAACTGCGCGGCACCCAGGTGCCGGTCACGCTGGAGGTCACCCTCAACAAGGCCGCACGCAGCGCCTGGAGCCTGCGCCGCACGGTCGGTTTTTCCGCCACCGCAACTCTGCACCGCTCGGCCCTGGGCATGAACGCGCACCGCAATGCCGTGGGCGATGAAGTTACGGTACGGATCGAAGTGGAAGCGGTACGGGCGCGCCGCAGCCAGGCGACGACGCAGGAAGCGGACTAGCCCGGTCCCATCGCCAAGGGAATGGTCAGGCGATCGCCAACCTTCACCATATCGCCCTTGAGCTGGTTGACCGAGCGCAGGCTCGACAAGGTCACGCCGTGGCGCAGGGCGATCACGCTCAGAGTTTCACCCCGAGCCACCACATGCTGGCGCGGACGCGCAGGGGCGTTTTCCGCCAGCCAGGTACCGGGGGGGGCCTGCACGGCGAAATAATCCCGCACACCTTCGACGATGGCGGAAGCAAGGCGAATGCGATGGCCGGGATCCTTGAGCTTTTTTTCCTCGCCCGGATTGCTGATGAAGGCCGTTTCGATCAGCATCGAGGGCACATCGGGTGAGCGCAGGACCACGAAATTGGCCCGTTCCACGTGCGGCTTGTGGGCCTTGCCCAGGCGCATCATGGCCTTGAGTACGTGATTGGCCACATCATCGGAAGCCTTCATCGTGGCACTTTGGGACAGATCCAGCAGGACCGCCGCCAAGGTGTTGTCCTTGTCTTCCAGGGATACCCCGCCGACCAGATCGGACTTGTTCTCGCTCGCGGCCAGCCAGCGCGCCGCTTCGTTCGAGGCCCCGCGCGTGGACAGCACGAATACGGAAGACCCCGAAGCCGTGGGCTTGTGGAAAGCATCGGCGTGCACCGAAATGAACAGGTCGGCGCTGGCTTCACGGGCCTTCTGGTAGCGCCCCTGCAGCGGGATGAAATAATCGCCATCGCGGATCAGCACTGCTTCCATGCCCGGCTCGGCATCGATCTGGCGTTTGAGCTCCTGGGCCACGGCCAGGGTGATGTCCTTTTCCCAGCTTCCCGAAGCCCCGCGCGCGCCCGGGTCTTCGCCGCCATGGCCGGCATCGATGGCGATGATCACGTTGCGCTCGCTTACAGGCACGGCCTGCTGCACGGTGCGCACGGTGGTTGCGGCTTGCTGCGGGTACAGGTCCACTACCAGTCGATGCCCGAGGGTATCGGCCGGCGGCAGCAGGAAACTCTGCGGACGCACGGCTTCCTTCAGGTCAAACACCACCCGCACGCCACGCTCACCATGCTTGCCAGTGCGCACGCTCTGCATCACCCCGGCCAGTTCCGGTGTGGCAAAGGTCTGATCCAAAGTGGCACCTTCGATATCCAGCACCAACCGATGCGGGTTTTCCAGACTGAAAACCTTGTAATCGAGGGGGCCGGAAACATCGAATACCGTCCGGGTATGGTCAGGCCCGGCCCAGACTCGCAGCGCCTCGATCCGGGTCGCCGACCCAGCCCATGCCGTGCCCGTCAGCAACAGCGCCGACAGGGCAAGAAAACCGACAAGGCGGGCAAGGGAGCTTTGCATGGGGTGAATTCAACCACTATCACCGGTGTGAATGCAAGTGTTTTCCCTGTCAAACCAGAGTGTTAAACAACCTTTCTAAAGTTATGCAAAGGTTCATTCCCGATCTGTTTTTTGCTGCCGTACCAGCATTTCGGGGCTGGGTGAACAAAGGTAAATTCATTTTTAATCAACAACTTGTCATCAACCCGGGTTTCTGCATGGATCATCCGGATCCGGCATCCAGGGCCGCTGAAATCCAGTCTTGACCTGCTGGCGTGGCGGCGATCAATTGCGCTCGCCGGGCCGTACCCACCACCTGCAAGCGCAGTTCCAGATCCGCTGCAGGCAACTGGCCGCGCCCGCGTCGGGGCCATTCGATCAACCAGACGCGCGCCTGCGCCGCCAATTCGTCCAGGGCCAGGTATTCGAGTTCTTCCGGATCGGCAATCCGGTACAGGTCCAGATGGGCCACCTCGCCAAGCGGGGTGTCATAGCGTTCGACCAAGGTGTAGGTCGGGCTGCGCACGCTGCCTTTGACCCCGAGGGCACGCAGGAAAGCCCGTGCCAAGGTGGTCTTGCCGGCACCCAGTTCGCCTTCCAGGTACACCACCACGGGCTGATCAGGTACATGCCGGGCCAGGCTGGCACCCAGGCACTCGGTGGCTTCGACCGTGGTCAGATCGAGTGTTTTCATGGATTGGCCAAGCGCCGCAGGTGGGGGAAAAGATCACTGGCAAGCAGGCCGCGCTCACCACCATCGCGCACGGCGACATCGGCTGCAGCCGAGTGCAGCAAGGCACCGGTACAAGCCGCCTGGAATGGCATCATGCCCTGTCCCCACAAGGACGCGATAACCCCGGTCAAGACATCGCCCATGCCGCCACTGGCCATGCCGGGATTGCCGGCCCCGATCAGCACCGGAACTGCATCGGGCCCCGTCACCAGGGTGCCGGCGCCCTTGAGCACGACCACGGCCTCATGCTGCTGCGCCAATGTTGCAACAGCGGCAAAGCGGTCATGCTCGACTTCGTGCACATCCACGCCCAGCAAGCGGGCGGCCTCTCCCGGGTGTGGCGTAAGCACATGTCCGGAAGCACGCAGTCCGGCCTCGGCCAGAAGGTTCAGGCCATCGGCATCGATCACCATCGGCACCTTGCTGGCCAGCGCTGTCTGGAACAGACTGCGGGACCAGTCACTGCGCCCCAAGCCCGGACCCAGCGCCATAACCGTGGCGCGAGCACACAGGCTCGTCAAATCCTGCGGTTGCGCTACCGCATGCACCATGGCCTCGGGTCGCGCCGCCAGCAAGGCGGCAACGTGCACCGAGCGGGTGGCCACCGAGACCAGGCCAGACCCGGACCGCAAGGCCGCTTCGGCACACAAGCGGATGGCCCCGCCAAACCCATGATCACCGCCGATGGCCAGCACGTGCCCATGTCGGCCTTTGTGGGCATCGCGGGCACGGGCCGAGAGCATCTGGCGCAACTGCGGCGCCTGCCATAACCAGGCGGCCGGCGGCCGGGAACTACGGGTTTCGATCGGTACATCCAGGCTCGCCAGTTCGATTTGACCCGCCAAAGCCCGACCGCGACCGGTGTAAAGCCCGCGCTTGGCGGCAATGAACGAGACCGTGCGCTCGGCCTGGACTGCCACCCCGGGTGTACTGCCACGATCAGCATCCAGACCGGATGGCACATCAATGGCCAGAACCGGGATCGCGCTGGCATTGATGGCCTCGATCAGTTGCGCAACCAATCCTGTGGGTGCCCGCGACAGGCCAATGCCCAGCAGGCCATCGACCAGCACATCCACATCCGGCAAACCTGCAGTTGGATCAAATACGGTTTCGACCCCGCCGGCTTCGCGCCAATGGGCCCAGGCCCGGGCTGCCGGTTCGGCCAAAGGTGCTTCGGATCGGGTCACGATGACCTGCACCTCAAGCCCGGCCATATGCGCCAGACGCGCCAGCACGAAACCATCACCTCCGTTGTTGCCGTGCCCGCAAACCACGGCCAGGCGCCGGGCTCTTGGCCAATGCCGTTGCAGGCTGGCGAACGTGGCCGCTGCCGCCCGCCCCATCAGGGCGTAGGCATCAATGGCATCGTGGTTGATGGCGTGGGATTCGAAGACCCGGATATCTTCGCAACGGTACAGCGGCAAGGTGGCATCCATAAGCGGATTTTAGCCATCCCAAGCCTGCCGGCGCACAATAGCGGCATGAATTCATCTGCATCAGATTCCACCGATACGCTCGATCTGGCCGAACTGGTGGCCCAGTTGCGTGCTTGGGCCACGGAACTGGGTTTCCAGCAACTGGGTATCGCCGACACCGATGTGTGCCTGGACTCCGAACGTCTGCAGCGCTGGCTCGACCAAGGCATGCACGGCAATCTGGAGTACATGCAGCGCCACGCCCACCTGCGCGCCCGTCCCGAAGAACTGGTGCCAGGCACCTTGCGCATCATCAGCGTGCGCATGGACTACGGCGACACCGAACCGGACAAGGCCTGGGCCACCCTGGCCGATGGCGAACGCGCCTATATCTCGCGCTTTGCCTTGGGCCGCGATTACCACAAGGTGATCCGCTCGCGCCTGCAAAAACTGGCCAATCGCATGGCCGAGCGCATCGGACCGTTCGGCTACCGCGCTTTTACCGATTCCGCACCGGTGCTGGAAAAGGCCTTGGCGCGCAAGAGTGGCCTGGGCTGGACCGGCAAACATACCCTCACCCTCAATACCCACGCCGGCTCCTGGTTTTTTCTGGGTGAGCTGTTCACCGACCTGCAACTGCCGGTGGATGAACCAGTAACCCCGCACTGCGGCACCTGCATGCGCTGCATCCAGGTGTGTCCGACCCAGGCCATCATCGCGCCCTATGTGGTCGATGCCCGCCGCTGCATCAGCTATCTGACCATCGAAAACCGCGGCACCATTCCCGAAGATCTGCGCAAGCACCTGGGCAACCGCATCTTCGGCTGCGACGACTGCCAGCTGGTGTGCCCGTGGAACAAGTTTGCCAAACGCCACGACGAGCCGGATTTTCGTATCCGCAACAACCTCGATCAGGCCAGCCTGGTCGATCTGTTCAACTGGACCGAAGAGCAATACCTGCGCAACACCGAAGGCTCGGCCTTGCGTCGCCCCGGCTGGATCGGCTGGTTGCGCAATATCGCCGTGGCCCTGGGCAACGCCCCGACCACCCCGGAAATCATTGCCGCCCTCAAGGCCCGGGCCGAGCACCCCTCGGAACTGGTCCGCGAGCACGTGGCCTGGGCCTTGCGCCAGCACGAAAAATCCGCGCAGTGATCCGGGAGTCTGGCTCCCGGTGCACCCTCACGGCGACGGCTTGGCTTCCGCCATCAAGGAAATGCCCAACTGGGTCGACAGGTTGGCCAGCCAGCGCAACTGCTTGCCGGCGCGGGTGTCGTAGTCGACCCCCGAATAGCCCCACCAGTCCCAGCAGCCTTTGGGATTGAGCGGCACGAAGGTGGCCCGGGTCTGGGGATAGATGATGACCAGATCATGCACATCGGCCCAACGATTCAGACCCGTACCCTCGATGAACTGCTGACCCACGGCATCCACATTCTGTTCGCAGCCATGGAAGGCAAAGACCGCACCGCAACGGCTGTCCTGCTGGCACTGTTCGGGCAGGTACAGATAGCCGGTATCAGCCAGATAGGCATCCTCGCCAGCGGGACGAAAGGCATTCTGGTCAAAGGCAATGACCGAGCCTTGGGCCTCATCCGCCGCCCGCGCAGGTTCGCCATACAGCGCCGTCAGAATCTGGCCTGCAGCATCAAAATCACAGGCTGCCAGATACGGTGACTGGGTAGTGGCACATTCACCGCCCGTGGCCAGGGTTGGCCAGGCGTGGCCATATTCGTGCTCACCCTCCCAGACCAGATGCATGTTGTAGACCGGTGGCTGCGCCACTTCCCGTTGCAAGGCCTCATAGATGGAATACGAGGCCCGCGTGACTGCTTCAGCCACGGTGTGGTCGGTCTTGCCGTGAAAGACCAGAACCGTGTCGGCATCAAGACCAGACAAGGGCGCGATCTTGCCAGCATCAGCCAGGGCCCGGGCACGCTCGGCCAGGTGCACCACGTCCGGAGCTTCGGTTTCGGCCTTCATGCAGCGCCCCAGAGCGGTACCCAGATCGTTTTCCGCACAGCCAAACGGCGGGCCGGCGAACAAGGCGGCACCGACCAGGCGATCGGAAAAGGCGAAATGGGCTTGCTGGGCCATGGCCGCGCCCGAAGACAGGCCGACCACGCTCGTGCGCGCCGGATCCAAGTGCAGGTTCGGCAGGTTGTTCTCAGCCGCGCCGCTGGAACAGCCAAGCAGCCAGGGCAGGCCCGCAATCGCCATGGCCAGGCAATGGCTCATTCGCAACATGGTTCACCTCCAAAAAAAGGCGGGCCACACATGGGGCCCGCCAAAGCTGTTGGAAATCGCTGCGTGCGACCGATATGGCGGGCTCCAATCTGGCAGGACAGGTTCCTGACCGATTTTTCCAGCCCCGTTCGACGCGCGCGTTTCCCCACTCAATAGCGATAGGTGAGCGTTACGGCGTAGGTGCGCGGCGGCCCGTAGTACGCCGTGACGGTGTCGTCGAACACGGCCCCGGGGAACACATAGCCGCCAATGCGATAGCCCTTGTCAAACAGGTTGTGCCCGACGAGCCCGACTGACCAGTTGCCGTTGTCCGAGGTCCATTCCGCGTTCAGGTTGTACAGGCTGTAGGCCTTCTGGTCCAACAAGGGGTTGGGCACTTCGAACATATGGGAATCGTCACGGAACGCGACGGTTGGCGTGATCTTCAGCGAACCCGATGTCAGCGGAAGCGTCCAGGTCAGGCCAAGGTTGGCCGTCCATTTCGGCGTATTCTGGAACACCCGCTCGTTGCTGAAATCCTTGGTGCCACCAGTTTCCACATCAAAACTCATGTATTCATCGAATGTGGCGTTGATGTAGCCCAGGCCCATAAAGGCGCGGAGGCGATCGCTGAACACCGCCGAGGCCTCGAACTCACCACCCCAGATGGTGGATTTGCCAGCATTGTCGACGAAGCTGGCGACATTGGGCTCACCGGCGGCATTGACCACCACCGCCTGGATCGTCACCTGCTGGTCGGTGTAATCGGAATAGAAAAGTGCCGAACTGAAGTTGAAGCGGCCATCACTGCTGGCACCCTTCAGGCCAAGCTCGTAGGTGTTGACCTTCTCCGGGCGGTAGCCGTCGACCGTACCTGGATACAGCGATGCATCACCGCGCATGTCGAAACCGCCAGACTTGAAGCCCTGGCTGAAGGAAGCATAGCCGGTAAGGGTGTCGCTGAAATCGCGCGACAGCGAAATCCGTGGGGTGAACTTATTGTCTTTGCGGCTGTTGCTGTAGTCGGTATTGGTGGACAGCTCAAACAGGTTGGGATTGCCACCCGGCATCATCGGAGTCCAATCCACACCCAGGAAGGTCTTGCGCAGCACGGTACCGTCGCGCTTGTCCTGGTTGTAACGCGCGCCGAGCGAGACGCGGGTCTGATCGTTGATGCTGTAGGAAAAATCAGCAAACAAGGCGTTGCTGCGCGTCTTGACGTTGCCGCCGGTGCCGATCGAGATGCCGCCCAGACCCAGCACGGTATCGAAGGCGCCTTCGGCATCGGCGTCCAGGTAATAGGCGCCGAATACACCCTGCAGGCGATCACCGGTGAACTGCAGCTGGAATTCCTGCGAGGTCTGTTTGTCCTTGTAGTAGGACGGAATATCAAGCGAAGGCTGGGGCGTGGAATCAAAGTCGATCACCGCCGGATCGGTGCTGCCCTTGCGGTGTGCGGTAATCGAGCGCAAGGTCCAGAGGTCGTTCAGATACCACTCGGCCTGCAAGGAGACGCCTTCCGTCACGACACGGTTGTAGTCACCGCCGCCCGCCCAGGTGTCGTAACGCCCCGGCAACACTTCCGAATGCGGGGTGGCACCAGACAGCAGGCGACGACCGGCACGCTGGTTGGTGTCATCGGTCATGCGATCGAAAGCCAGACGGACAAAACTGTTGTCCGAGGGAATCAGTTCCGCACTGAAACGGTAGGCGAGCGAATCACGGTTGTAGTTTTCTCCTCCGGTATACAGGTTCTTGCCGAAGCCATCACGGTCATAGCTGGCAACTGAACCGCCGATCGAGAAGATGTCGCTGACCGGCAACGCGAAGGTGCCACGCGCGTCGCGCTGGCCATACTTGCCGAGCGTCACCTTGCCCTCAAAGCGCGGGTCCGAACCCAGCTTCCTGCTGACATACTTGATTGCACCACCGATGGTGTTGCGACCATACAGCGTTCCCTGCGGACCACGCAGCACCTCGATGCGTTCGACATCATAGACATCCAGCACCGCACCCTGCGGGCGAGCAATATAGACGTCATCCACATACAGGCCCACGCCGGGCTCGAAGCCCCACAGTGGATCCTGCTGGCCGACGCCGCGGATGAAGCTGATAAGCGTGGAGCTGCTGCCACGCGCTACCTGCACGGTCGCATTGGGGGTCTGCTCCTGCAGCGCGGTGATATCCATCGCCCCGGTATTTTCCAGCTGGACAGCGCTGAGCGCGGATACCGCGACCGGCACTTCCTTGAGGGTTTCCTCGCGGCGTCGGGCGGTGACGACCACCAAGTCCAGCTGCTGGGCTTCCTCGCTTCCAGCCTGGGTTCTGGCGTCGGCCGCGGAGGTCTGGGCGGTGGCCGGTGCCAGCATCGCGGCTCCCAGCAACAGGCCAATGGCAACACTTAGATGCGTGCGATTCATGAACACTTTCCTTGGATTGTGGGAGGTTTCGGCTTGGGTCTACCGATTATTTGGAGGTCATGGTGCCCACACCGCCCCTCCTGCGCACTTGTACCTTGGTACAGGGGCGCCGGTATCCACCCATGGAGTCACCGGCAATCGCTGGCGGTAAACACCGTGTCATGTTTCCCGACCAAACCGTGTTTGTCTTCTGGAAGGCTCTCAAAAAACCGCATACGCGACAGCTTGTCCTTCACACCTCATCCAGGAAAACACCATGAAGACCCATTGGCTCCGCCTGCTTGCCCTGCTCATCCTGACCAGTCTTGCCCTGCCCTCCTATGCCGAGGTGTATGTCAGCAATCAGTACCCAGTACCTCCGGGGACGGATTCAGTGCCGGCCAATCCACCGACGATTGGTAAATCCGCCAGTGCGGTCGCGGCCATTCCCACCGCTCCCGCCATCACCGTCTACGCCACGGACAGCGTCGGCAACGCTGCACCGCTGCGGACGATCAGCGGCCCGGCCACCGGCCTGATGTACCCCAGCGGCATCGCCGTGGACGAAGTCCACCACGAGATCTATGTCGCGGACTTCTTTGGTCAGGCGATCCACGTGTTCGATCTGTCGGCCAACGGCAACGTCGCCCCGCTGCGTACCCTGATCAACGGCCCCAACTCACATATCGCGCAGCCACGCACCGTGGTGGTGGATATCGCCAACGATGAAATCATCGTGATCAGCTTCAACGATGGCATCCGCAGCTTCCCACGCACCGCCAGCGGTGATGCCACACCGCTGCGCACCATTTCCGGGGCGGCCACCCTGCTCGACAATCCGCCGACCGTGGTTCTGGACAGCGCCCACGGAGAATTGATTGCCTCCAGTGGCAGGGCCGGTGGAGCGGGCATTCCGGGCATCCTGATATTCGACCGCAACGCCGACGGCGACGTCGCGCCCCTGCGGATCATTGCGGGATCGCAGACGCAGACCGGCGCCCACATCGGTCATGTCGCGCTGGATCCGGTTCACGATGAAATCATCATCCCCGGCCAGAGCGGTACGAGCATCCTGGCTTTTCCGCGCGCCGGCAACGGCAATATCGCACCGCTGCGCCAGATGACCGACAGCAGCGTGGCCTTGAGCCATCCAATATTTGCCGTCGATACGGTCAACGACCGCCTGCTCGTGGCGATTGACGGACGTCATGAACTACGTGCCTATCCGCGTACCGCCACCGGCCCCACCGCCGCCCTGATGGCACTGGCCGGCCCGGCTACCGGCTTGTACGAACCTACCGATGTGGCCATCGACTCAGCGGGCGGATTGAACGGTCTCGGCGGCTTCGCCGCAACACCGGTCACGACCGTACCGGCGCTGACACCGTGGTCACTGGGCGCACTGGCTTTGCTGTTGGCCGGACTCACCCTGATCCGTCTGCGTCGGAGCTGAGGTTTCCGATGTCGAGGGGCGGATTCCGCCCTTCTTGTACCTTGGTACAGTGGGACGCGGCGGCGCTCCTGATCAGACTGGGCGACGAGTTTAAACTTGGACCTGCCCATGGCCTTTTTGATTGTCCTGGCCTCGCTGTGCTTTCTGATGTTCGTCGCCTACCGTGGCTACAGCGTGATCCTGTTCGCGCCAATCGCAGCCCTGGGCGCCGTATTACTGACCGATCCCTCGCTGGTGGCACCCATGTTCACCGGCCTGTTCATGGACAAGATGGTGGGCTTTTTGAAGCTCTACTTTCCGGTCTTCGTATTGGGCGCGGTATTCGGCAAGGTCATCGAGCTATCGGGCTTTTCCAAATCCATCGTCACCGCCACCATTCGCATCGTCGGGGCCCAGCGAGCCATGCTCTCGATCGTGCTGGTATGTGCCCTTCTGACTTATGGCGGGGTTTCCCTGTTCGTGGTGGTGTTCGCGGTATATCCGTTTGCCGCCGAACTGTTTCGTCAGGGCAATATCCCCAAGCGCCTGATCCCCGGCACCATCGCCCTGGGTGCCTTTACCTTCACCATGGATTCGCTGCCCGGCACCCCGCAAATCCAGAACATCATCCCGACCACCTTTTTCGGCACCAACACCTGGGCTGCCCCCGTGCTGGGCACCCTGGGCGGCATCTTCATCCTGATCCTGGGCATGAGTTATCTGGAATGGCGTCGACGTAGCGCCCTGCGCGCCGGTGAAGGCTACGGCGAAGCCGCCGCCTTGTTGAATGAACCTGCACCTTTTGTCGGTGGCCATTTGCCCAATCCGGTGATCGCCGTATTGCCCCTGGTACTGGTGGGCGTGAGCAATATCCTGTTCACCTGGATGATCCCGCAGTTCTACGGTGACACCCATTCGTTTATCCCCGCCGTTATCGGCGACCCGGCCCCGGTGGTGCAGGAAGTGGCACGTATCAATGCCATCTGGGCCGTGCTCGGGGCCTTGCTGGTGGGCATCCTCACCGTGTTCGCCTTTGCCTGGCGTCCGGTCATGGCCAGTTTTGCCCAAGGCTCGAAGGACGCCATCGGCGGGGCCTTGCTGGCGGCCGGCAATACCGCATCCGAATATGGCTTTGGGGCCGTCATTGCCGCCCTGCCCGGTTTTCTCGTGGTCGCCAACGCCCTGGGTGCCATCCCCAATCCGCTGGTCAACGAAGCCATCACCGTCACCGCCCTGGCTGGCATCACCGGTTCGGCCTCGGGTGGCATGAGCATCGCCCTGGCAGCCATGGCCGATACCTTCATCGCCAACGCCAATGCCGCCGGCATCTCGATGGAGGTGCTGCACCGCGTGGCCTCAATGGCTTCCGGCGGCATGGATACCCTGCCCCACAATGGTGCGGTGATCACCCTGCTGGCCGTGACCGGCCTCAGCCATCGGCAAAGCTACAAGGACATTTTTGCCGTCACCATCATCAAGACCCTGGCCGTGTTCTTCATCATCGGCCTGTTCTATGCCACGGGCTGGACCTGATCTGGAGAAGATTGCGCAAGGCCACCCGCGAAGCCAGGGCAAACCAGGCGAAATAAAGCGCAAAGACCAGACGTTGCGCATGCCCCGGGCGGCCTCGCAGTGCCGGCAACCAGTCCTGTGCCGGCCACAACAGCAGCGCCAGCAAGGCCAACGCCAACAGTGAACCTGGAATCACCAGGGATCGCCATGGCCGCTGCCTGATCAGGCTGATGGCAAGCAGGCAAGCACCTGCCACCGCGCCGATCAGCGCCCAACCCAGAGCCACGACATGGTGTTGCGAGGCCCGGGCATCGATATCCTCAAGATCAAACGGCAACAAGCCTTGCGCGGCAAACGCCAGCGCTGACAGCATCAGGATGCCAGTCGCAATCCGTCCCATGCGACTGGGCGCATCCCGTTGCAGGGTGATCTCCAGGGCCAGCACAAACCCGAACAGCAACACGCCCGGCAACACATAGCCACACAGATTCAACAACCAGGCTCCAGCCGTCTGCAGCGCGCCCAGATGCCCCAATGGATGCAACGCCGCCCGATACGCCACCTGGTCTCCACCCAACCAGGTCAAGGCCAGGACAAAACCCACCGCCGCCAGCCAGCCGGCATGCAAACCCCAACGCAGAACCCATGTTGGCAATGGTTTCACCTTGATTCCCGATCACAATGACGGGCACCATCGTGCCACAGCACGGACGCGATTCGATATCGTTGTCGAGGCCCATTTCCAGCAACAGGCATTGCCAACTCGCCCTGGACTGCAAGGCTTGCATCTTGTCGTGCAGGCACCATATCGATGCCTGACCAATCCCATACCCGGAACGAATCCATGCTGCTCAACACTGCCCCGCCTGCCGAAGCCTCGTACATCTTCGATGTCGGTCTGGACACCTTCGAACCAGCCGTGCTGGAACGGTCAAAGACGACACCCGTGCTGCTGGACTTCTGGGCGGACTGGTGCGGACCCTGCAAGCAGTTGGGACCGATCCTGGAGAAGCTGGTTGGCGAGTACAACGGTGCCTTCCTGCTGGCCAAGGTGAACGTGGATGCCGAGCAGCAACTGGCTGGCCAGTTCGGCATCCGTTCGATACCGACCGTGATCCTGGTCAAGGATGGACAATTGGTCGACGGCTTTCCCGGGGTGTTGCCGGAAGGGCAACTGCGTCAGTTCCTGAGCCAGCATGGAATCGAGCCAGCCGCACCGGCCGAGGCTGTCGAAACCACGCCGCCGACCCCGGAAGAAGAAGTCGTGCGCTTGCGTGCCCAAGTGGCAGCGCATCCCGAGGATGACTCTCTCAAGCTGGATCTGGCCTTTGCCCTTGCTCGCACCGGGGAGCTGGATCAGGCCAAAACCCTGATCGATGCCCTGCCCGCCAACCTGGGCACCGATGCCCGGGCCAGAAATGTCGGCATCTTGATCGCCAACGCCAGCCATCTGCGTGGCGCTCCGGGTCGCGCCGAACTCGAACAGCTTGTAACCAGCAACCCGGATGACCTCAAGGCTCGCCACCTGCTGGGCCTGCGCCTGCTGGGCGAGGGTGAACCCGAAGCGGCTCTGGAGCAGTTTCTGGACATGCTCCGTCGTGATCGCAATTTCGACAACGGCCTGCCACGCAAAGCCCTGATCGAAGCCTTCGACACCCTCACTGATGCCGAACTGGTGGGGCGGTACCGGCGCCGGATGTCTGCCCTGTTGTTCTGATGGCACGCCTGACCAAACTGGGGCCGCAGGGCTCGCGTCGGCTGTTCAATCTCTGGCCACCTTTCCTGTTTTCCGGAATCAGAGTGCTGAGGATCGCCCCGGACTGGTCCTCCGTGCGGGTGCGGCTGCGCCGACACTGGTTCACCGGCAATTTCGTCGGCACCCATTTCGGCGGCAGCCTGTTTGCCATGGTCGACCCGTTTTGCATGATCCCGTTGATCCATCGCCTCGGTCCGGATTATCTGGTTTGGGATCAGGCCGCGAGCATCGAATTCATCAAGGCCACGCGCCAGGACGTTTTTGCCGATTTCGTCCTGGATGATGCCACCCTGGATGCAATCCGTGCCGCCACGGCCAGCGGCGACAAGCATCTGCACTGGTTCGAAATCGAGGTAAAAACCGCCGAAGGCATCCGCATAGCCCACGTGCGCAAACAACTGTACGTGCGCCTGAAGCCGGAACATCGCCCCGACAACCAGGCCGCCAAAAACATCTGACGTAAACCGATGCTGTCGGGTCTCACACAAGCCTGTCCGCCTGTCTGGGCGGGCTTTGCAAATGATCCCGTCACCTGGATACCAGCCGCCAAGTCATGGCCCATTCATTTTCGCTGTCCGGTTTTTTGTGGCCTGCGTCGTATCAAGAGAACTTCACGCCTTTTTGCAACGAAGGAGTTCTTCGCATGTCCAGAAAGTCCAATTCAAAACCGGCCAGCCAACGTCACACTGCGTTGGCCCTCGCCACGGCACTGGCTTTTGGTGCCGGCAGCCTGCTTATCAGTCCATCAACCGTCATCGCCGCATCGGCTGACGCCGGCTCGACCCAGACCATACCCACCCGCATCAGCCCGACAGACGCGGCACGACTGGAAAAACTGAAGGCGTGGCAAGCCAGTCAGCCCAAATCCAACAGCAGTGACACCCCACTCGCAGGGACCACCTGGACCGTCAGCAGTTGCGATGACGATGGCCCGGGAACCTTGCGTGACATCCTCGAAAACTGGGCAGACGATGGCGATATCGTCGACATGAGCGGGCAAAGTTGCACCATCAACTTGCAGTCTTCCCTGGTGACCTCCGCCAACAGTCTCACCATCAAGGCCAATCCGGAACACAAATACGATATTTCCGGAGGCAATCAGCACCGCATCATCGAGCATAATGGCACCGGCACCCTGACCCTGGATGGCGTCAGCATCCTGCAGGGCAGGGCCAGCCAAAATTCCGCATTCGGGGCCACAGGTGGCTGCATTCGATCAAGTGGCGGTGTGAAGTTGATCAATAAATCCGAAGCCAAGTACTGCGTCGCGGAAAACACCACTGGCGGGTACGCCTCTGGTGGTGCCATCAGAGCCTCTGGATTGGTTACCATCGATACCAGCACGATACGCAGCAGCAAAGCCGTTGGCAATGTTGCGGCGTTCGGCGGTGCGATCGACACCCAGGGACAGATTTCCCTGTCCGCTGCCAGCATCAGGAGCAACCAAGCCTCAAGCGCCTCACACGTTCGTGGCGGCGCCTTGTATGCCGGCGGTGGCCTGACCGCCAAATATGCCGAACTGCAGGGCAACAAGGCCACGATCACCGGTTCCGGTGCCAGCCAGGCCAGTGCATCCGGGGGCGCCGCTTGGATCGGGTCCAACAACGGCATCAACCTCATCCATCATTCGACCTTCTCGGATAACACCGCTGGATTCGGTGCAGCACTGCTGCTGGGTGGCCTCGGATCAGCGCCCACGACGGGCAGCACCCTCATCCAGCAAAGCACAATCGCCAACAACCGCT